>JAAZDF010000163.1 GCA_012512905.1 Clostridium sp. | reverse complement strand
TAGACGATGATGGTAGCCTTGGAACGAGTGCAGAGAGAATAGTTAATGGCATTAATGAACTTTCTGAATGCGATCATATACTTATTTTTACAGAAATTGGAAGTACAATAATGAGCGCTGAATTAGCTCTAGAACTTATTTCTGATGAAGATAGAGATAGGTGTGTAATGGTTGATGCTCCAATTGTTGAAGGCGCTTTTGTAGCCGGAGTACAATCAATGGTTAGTGATGATTTAGAAGAAGTTTTAAGTGAAGTTAAATTAACTAGAAATAACAAATTTTAGTTGAAAAAAATAAAACAATCGAGAGGAGATGCAATATGAGATTTTTTAAAAGTACTTTAGGATTCATGTTAGCTGGAATGCTAGTAATGAGTATCTGGGGAGAATTTGCTATTGGAGATGCTAACTTAGGTGGATGGCTTGCAGGATTAATAATTATTGGTACTATGTGGTTCTTAAATCATTATGTTGGCTTAATTGAAAATTTGGATTCGAAAGCATTTGTAGACATGGGATGGGGAATTGCTTGGACAGGGCTACTAAGAGATGTATTTATGAAAGGTGGAGGAGCATTCGTTGAATCGCTACCTACAATAGGCTTAGTAACAGTTGGCGCAATTTTAGCAGGTTTCGTTATTAATCTTATAAATAAGTATAACGAATCCAAAGTAACTAATTAGGATAGGGGGTAAATATTATGACTTTGAATCAAATAATTTCGACAATTGCTGGCGGATTTATATTCCCATTCATGATTGGTATGATTTGGGGAAAACTTGTTGAAGCTTTCGGTCCAATTGGTGGATGGATGGCAGGCGGAATGATAGTAGGTACAGCGTGGACAATAAATCATGGTATAGGAATGATATACCAATCTGGTGCTGCATGGCTTGACATGGGGTGGGCAGCTGGTGTAGGTCTTCTAGCAGCTGACATATTTGCTGGAAAGAAAATCGACTGGAGTATGGTCCTAGCAGGAATTGTTGGTGGACTAATAGCTGGATTTATCCTTTCTACTTTCTTATAATTTATAACAGAAATAATAACAGGACGCTTCGGCGTCCTTTTTTTGTGCTTTTAAGTATGTGTAGTATAATATTAAAAGATAGTAATTATAAAGAAAATTTACTGAAAATTTGACATAGCTATGTTAATATAGAACTTAGGTAAAGATATATAAAATAATGAAATTAGATCATAAATATAGGAGGTTTTAAATTGAAAATATATAATACACTTACAAGACAAAAAGAAGAGTTTATTCCAATTGATGAAGGAAAAGTTAAAATGTATGTTTGTGGCCCTACAGTTTATGATTTGTTTCATATAGGTAATGCACGTACTTTTGTTATATTTGATACTGTAAGAAAATATTTAGAGTATAGGGGCTATGAAGTTACTTATGTACAAAACTTTACTGATGTCGATGATAAAATGATTAAAAAATCTGAGGAAGCTAATATTCCGATTAAAGATTTTGGTGATAAATATATTATGGAATATTACAACGATGCAGATAGGTTAAATATAAAAAGAGCTACATATAATCCTAGGGCTACTGAATATATAAAAGAAATTATAGAATTTATATCAGATTTAGAAAATAAAGGCTTAACCTATGAAGTTGATGGTGACGTTTATTTTGAAACTCAAAAATTTAGTAAATATGGAAAACTTTCAGGTCAGAATTTAGATGATTTAAAATCAGGTTCTAGAATAGAAATTGATAAAAGAAAAAAACATCCAATAGATTTTGTTCTTTGGAAATCAGCTAAAGCTAATGAACCATCCTGGAAAAGTCCATGGGGTATGGGTAGACCAGGATGGCATATAGAATGCTCATGTATGGCCTCTAATTTACTTGGCGAAACAATAGATATTCATGCTGGTGGAACAGATCTCATATTTCCTCATCATGAAAATGAAATAGCCCAGTCTGAAGCTAGATCAGAAAAAGAGTTTGCAAATTATTGGATGCATGGGGCTTTTATAAATGTAGATAATAAAAAAATGAGTAAATCTGTTGGCAATTTTTATACTGCAAGAGAAATTCTTGATATGTATGATGTTGAAACTATAAGACTTTTTATGCTTTCAGGCCATTATAGGACTCAAATAAATTTCAGCTTAGACCTTTTAGACTCATCTAAAGCATCTCTTGAGCGTATGTATAATACACTAGACAGACTGGAAGATTATAGGAGAGACAAAAATAAAAAAGATGGTTTATCAGATCAAGAGATAAAAGTAAAAGAAAAATTACTAGAGTATAAAAATAGATATATTGAAGAAATGGACAATGATTTTAATACAGCAGATGGAATTTCTGTAATATTTGAAATGATTAGATTTTTGAATACTTCTTTAGATGTTAGTTCATCCTATGAGATTTTAAGTTTTAGCATAGATTTATTAAGGGAGTTAGGATACCCTATTGGAATACTTCAAAAAGAAAAAACTTCGGCACTAGAAGAAGAAATAGAAAACCTAATAATTAAACGTGATAAGGCAAGAGAAAATAAAGATTTTAAAGAATCCGATAGGATAAGAGATCTTCTCAAAGAAAAAGGTATAGTCCTAGAAGATACAGCTAAGGGTACAAGATGGAAAATCATTAAATAAGAAAATAATAATATGTTTAAGATCCTCTCTTTTTGAGAGGGTTTTATATGTGTTTTTCTATACGATTGTGATATAATAAATTTTGTATTAAAAACCAATCAATGGAGGTATAATGAAAAAAATATTAAAAAATACAATACTTCTATTCTCATTAATGTTTCTAGCATTTGGGTGTAGCCAAGAAGAGGCAAGTTATACGAAATATAATAAAATGTTTTTTGAACATTTTGATACCGTTACAACAGTAATAGGTTATACAAAGACGCAAGAAGAATTCGATAACTACGTAGATGAAATAGAAACCTTATTTGGAGAATACCATAAGCTTTATGATATATATAATACTTATGATGGAATAAACAATATAAAAACAATAAATGAAATGGCTGGAAAAGAACCGGTAGAAGTAGACCAAAGAATTATAGATTTACTCTTAGTTTCAAGAGAACTCCGTGAAAAGACTAATGATACCGTTAATATAGCCATGGGACCGGTGCTTAGAATATGGTCTGATTATAGAGAAGATGGCCTCGAAGATCCTGAAAATGCAAAATTACCTTCTATGGAGGAACTTGAGGAAGCATATACCCATACTGACTTAAATAAAGTTATTATAGATGAAACAAATAATACTGTTTTTCTAGAAGATGAGAAAATGAGCTTAGATGTAGGCGCTATCGCTAAAGGATATACCGCAGAAGTAGTAGGTGAAAAAATGAGAGATGAAGGATTTACTTCTCTTATACTAAATGCAGGCGGAAATATAAAAGTTTTAGACAAACCTTTGGATGATAGAAATAGATGGGGAATGGGTATTAAAAATCCTGATGAATCTAAATCTGGTGATTTAGACGTTGTCTTTGGGAATAATATATCAGTAGTTACATCTGGTGACTATGAAAGATATTACACAGTAGATGATATAAGCTACCACCATCTAATTGATCCTGTAACTTTATTTCCGGGAACTAAATTTAAATCAGTAACTATTGTTACTGAAGACTCAGGAGTTGCAGATTATTTATCAAGTATACTATTTTTATCAGATATAGAAGAAGGAAAAAGAGTTTTAAAAAACTTTGAAGATTCATATGCTCTTTGGGTAACTAAAGATAATGAAATAGTAGTTTCTGATGGATTTGAAAAATATCTTAAAAGTAAAGGGGTTTCTGGAGCAGATAAATAACTATTTATTAGAAAAACCTTTGACATTTGTTGAAAAAAGATATAAAATGATGTATGGCATATCCAAAAGATAATAAAATACCGCGGCAAGTATTTAAAAATTTTTGGAGGTTATTGAAAAATGGCAAAAATGATGGGGCCGCGTTTTAAAACGGCT
>JAAZDF010000020.1 GCA_012512905.1 Clostridium sp. | reverse complement strand
GGCCATGATCTACAAATATGCAGGTTAAATTATCCTTTACTGCCTGGTGAACAAGCACCGCAGCAACAGATGAATCAACTCCTCCAGAGAGACCTACTATTACTTTTTTATCTTTTACCTTATCTTTGATATCTAAAACAGCTTTTTTAGCATATTTTTCCATAGACCAAGACTTTTCACCTTTTGATATATCAAACAAAAAGTTTTTTAGTATAGTCCTTTTAGCATTTGAATCATAGCTTGGGAAAAAAGAAATCCCATATATATTTTTGTCCGTGCTGTGTATAGCTGCCACTTTTCCTTCATGGTTTAAAATAGACCTAAAACCAGAAGGATTTCTATCAGAAACAATAGCTTCTTTATTAATTGCTTCTTCATAAAGAGATACACCTTTAAAAAGTATATCGTCGTCTATTTTAAAAGTGTCTTCTAAAAGCATTTCTTTTGTAAATACTGCCGCGTCATCAAGGCTTTCTATAATGGTTTTATATCCATCCATAATTCCAAGGATAGGTATGTTTAAATTTAATATTTCCTTATCTAAAGCTACATCAATTGACTTTAAATCATTAAAATTAACATCCCCAACTAGAATAATTGCAAAAGGATCTATTTCCATAACTCCCTCTTTCGTAATATCTTTAAACACTACTTCAGAGTAAATCCCAATTTCTCTAATTTTTCTTGCAAGATTTTGACTTGTATGACCACCGGTATTTATAATTAATATTTTTTCCTTATTCATGGTTCCTCCTACATTGATGGATTACTATAATTTGGTGACTCCTTTGTTATATAAATATCATGAGGATGACTTTCTTTAAGTCCATTTGAAGTTTGAATAACAAATGTAGCCGTCTTATCTAGTATATCAATTGTTTCTGAACCAAGGTAACCCATACCTGATTTTATACCACCAACTAACTGGAATATTGTATCTGATACTACTCCTTTATAAGCAACTCTTCCTTCAACACCTTCAGGAACAAGTTTTTTTGCATCTTCTTGGAAGTATCTGTCTTTAGATCCCATACTCATTGATTTGATAGATCCCATACCTCTATATACTTTATAGCTTCTTCCTTGATATATTTCCATTTCACTTGGTGATTCAAGGCATCCAGCAAGCATTGATCCGAGCATTACGGTTTTTGCTCCAGCCGCTAAAGCTTTTACTATATCTCCTGAGTGCTTGATTCCACCATCTGCAATAACTGGAACTCCATACTCTTTTCCAACTTCTTGGCAGTCCATAACTGCTGTAAGCTGAGGAACTCCAACTCCTGCTACTATTCTAGTTGTACAAATAGAACCTGGTCCTATTCCTACTTTAACAGCATCAGCACCTGCCTTAATTAAATCTCTAGTTGCTTCTTTTGTCGCAACATTTCCAGCAATTACATCAAGGTCTTTATACTCAGCTTTTATTTCTTTTAAAAGCTCTATTACGCCTTGAGAATGACCATGGGCTGTATCCAGAGTAATTACATCTACTCCTTCTTTATAAAGAGCGGCAACTCTTTCCATAGCGTCAGCCGTCACTCCAACAGCTGCTCCACAAAGAAGTCTTCCTCTTTCGTCTTTAGCTGCATTTGGAAACTGCCTTATCTTTTCTATGTCCTTAATTGTAATAAGACCCTTTAAATTATTATCTTTATCCACTAAAGGAAGTTTTTCTATTTTATGCTTTTTAAGAATTTCTTTTGCCTGATCAAGAGTTGTTCCTTCAAGTCCAGTTACAAGATTATCTTTTGTCATAACATCTTTTATTTTTTTACTAAAGTCTGTTTCAAAAATTAAATCACGATTAGTAACTATCCCTATAAGTTTTCCATTATCAGTAATAGGAACTCCACTTATTCTATATTTTTTCATTAAGTTTTCTGCATCATTTATCGTAGCTTCTTCACCTAAATGGAAAGGGTCTAAAATAACACCATTCTCTTGTCTTTTTACTATATCAACTTCGTTTGCCTGCTCTTCTATACTCATATTTTTATGAATTATCCCAATTCCACCTTCTCTTGCCATAGCAATTGCCATTTGAGATTCAGTAACTGTATCCATACTAGCACTTATAAGAGGTATATTAAGTTTTATATTTTTCGTAAGATTTGTTTTTAAACTAACATTTTTCGGAAGTATATCTGATTTATTTGGAACAAGTAATACATCATCAAAAGTATAGGCCTGTTTTATAATTTTTCCCATTATTATCTCCTTTATAAATAAAAAGCGTACATCTAATCACAAACCTATGGCAGTGAAAAGAGATACGCAAATAAGCCCTAATCACCCATAGGCGAGAGTTTATGGCTCTCGGTAGATACATCCTTCCATATTAAGGACCTATATGAGTACGAATTTTATATTTAATTTATTGTTAATTATAACACTTAGGCTCTTAATGTCAACTAAGTTTTTCTTTTTATCATATATATTTTTCTTGGCTTTTTTTATCTAGTAGTTGTCATCTTATTCATTTAATATCGATTTGTAATAGATACTTTCTAATCCAAATGGTAGTTCTTAAGGAAATAAAAAAGCAGTAAACTAAAAATTTTTTCTTTAATTAGTTTACCGCTTTAATATTTATTTATTTTTATCTAATATTTTTTATTTTATTTGCTTTATTTAATTTCTTATTTTGCGTTCTCAGCAGCACTCTTTCCAGCTATACGTCCCCAAGTAAAGCAGTTAGATAAAGTAAAGCCCATGTATGCACTATTAGATGAAGTTTCTCCAGCAGTATAAAGTCCTGGTATAACTGTATTATCAGCTCTTAAAACTTCTCCATTTTCATTTCTTAAAATTCCACCATACGTAATAATATGCGCTGGAACTACAGGAACTGCATAATATGGAGCATTATCAAGTGGATTTAACTCTTCACTTCTACCAAAGTCAGAATCAAGTTCTTCCTCTGCCATTTTATTGTAGTTTTCAACTGTTTCTTTTAAAGCTACAGGATCTACATTCATTAACTCAGCTAGTTCTTCAATAGTGTCTGCTTTTGTAAATTCTAAATCTTTTCCACGCTTTGCTTCAGTTGCATCTATATTAGCTTGATCACAAATCGTCCAAACAAAATCAGTACCGTCTTTGTGCATTTGATCTAGTATTGGCTCATTTAGCTTTTGACTCATAAATCCACCACTTTTTTCATCCATAAAACGCTGTCCATCTTTATTAATAAAAATAGCATTAGGTCCTGCTACAAATCTACTAACTGATGCAGTATTTGTGTCTCCATCATGATTTTCTAATATATCTTGATCTTTAAGGACTGCCATTAAATGATTTGAATTTGAAATAGCAGCACCTTTATTTGATGCCATAATAATTCCATCACCAGTTGTACCTTTCCAGCCTATACCATATATTCCTTTATACATAGGATTCAAAGTACCAGCAAGTTCAGCATTATCTGCATATCCACCAGTTGCAAGTATTATAGATTTAGCTTTTATTTTAAAGTCTTCGCCATCTTTTTCAGCTAAAACTCCAACTAAATCACCATTTTCATCTGATATTAATTCTTTTCCTGGAGTTTCCAGCATTATTTCAACATTTCTTTCTTCTAAGGCATTTAAAAATGGTTCTTTCATTCCGCCGCCCATTCCATCTACCATATGCATCATCTTAAGTGGTCCGTAGCCTTCATTAACTTCATCAACAAAATCCATTTTCACTGTGTTTTGAAGCCAATCAATAGTTTCTCCACTTTTTGCAACAGTTATTCTTGTAAGCTCTGGGTCAAGTTTATAATCTGCATTATTCATAAGAAGGTCATAAAGCTCATCTTCTTCATATTCTATCCCAGCTGCTTTTGCAACTTCTGTATTAAATCCAGCTATTAAGCCTTGTGAAATAAATGTTGTACCACCTATCATAGGCATTTTCTCAATAATTAATATGTTTTCTGCGCCATTATCAGCTGCTTCAACTGCCGATGCAAGACCTGCACCACCTGCTCCAACTACAAGAACATCTACTTCTTTATCCCAGCTTAAATCAGAGCTTTCTGTTTTATCTCCAGTCTCTTGCCCAGTTTCAGGATTATTATTTTCTTTATTCTCATCTGATCCGCTGCACCCTACTGCAAAGGTCATGGTCATAGCTACTGCTAACAATATCGATGTTATTTTTTTCATTTATACTCTCCTTTAATTAATTACTATTTTTATGAGGAAAATCAATCAAGACCTCACTTCGTTATAATTATAACACTAATAAAAGTTTTAGATAATATATAAACATACTAAACATTCTCCTAATAGTTGTACTCTAAGTACAATCTAATATATAATTGTTTCAAAGGTAGGACATATAACTATATATAAATTTATGGGAGGCTAAAATGAAAAAAATTCAAATAGGTAAAACAGATTTGACGGCATCTAATATCGTTCTTGGCTGCATGAGTATGCATAGGCTTAATGCAAAAGAAGCTAGCAAAGTAATTGACAAGGCTCTAGAACTCGGAATAAACTTTTTTGACCATGCAGATATTTATGGAGCTGGAGAATCTGAGAAGATTTTCGGAAAAGCTATAGACCTTAAAAGTGAAATAAGAGAAAATATATTTATTCAAAGTAAGGCAAGCATAAGAAAAGGCTACTACGACTCATCTAAAAAATATATTTTAGAATCAGTAGATAAAATTTTAAAAAGACTAAATACAGATTATCTAGATTTTTTTCTTCTTCACAGGCCAGATGCATTAATTGATCCACTGGAAGTTAGGGATGCTTTTGATGAACTTGAAAAAAGTGGTAAAGTTAGACAGTTTGGAGTAAGCAATTATAACTCAATGCAAATAGAGCTTCTTAAAAAATATATCAGCCAAGATATAACTATAAATCAAATGCAGCTTAGCGCAGCCCATACTGGAATGATTGATCAAGGAATTAATGTTAATACAAATCATGAAAATGCTTATATGAAAGATGGAAGCGTTATTGATTACTCAAGGCTTCATGATATAACTCTTCAGGCCTGGTCTCCAGTTAGAAAAGACTGGGAAGTTTTTCTAAACAATCCAGATTTTCCACTATTAAATAAAAAGCTTAAAGAAGTAGGG
>JAAZDF010000019.1 GCA_012512905.1 Clostridium sp. | reverse complement strand
TTATTTTCATACAGTATAGCATCAAAAAAAATAAGCTTCAATCTAATCAATTGAGAAGGAAGCTTATAAATTTTACGAACTTTTTATAGTGAAAGACAAGTTTACTATATTTTAAACCATAACTTTTATTGATATTTAAAATGTCTACTTTTATTTAGTTAGCTTTTAAATTTTCGATTTGATTCTTATTTAATAAAATAGTATAATTTTTTCCAAACAAATAAATATCCATCTGCCCACTGAAGTCTTTCTATTTTTATATTAATTCTTTAACACTAAATACTATATAGCAGTTTATCTACTAGTTAACAGTATTATTTCATCTAAGCTCACACTTCTATGCAGCCCATATTAGGCTTTCTTCTAATTCTTTTAACAAAAGCTCAACTATTATTGCAAGTAAAGTAACAGGAATTGCCCCTTCTAGTATTAAGACCATATCAAGGGTTCTTACTCCATTTACAACTAGAACTCCTAGTCCTCCAGCACCAACTGCTGCTGCCAGAGTCGCAGCGCTTATATTTATTACAAGCGCTGTTCTTATTCCGCCTAAAATTACATTAAAAGCTAGGGGGATTTTTATCTTAATATATATTTCAAATTCAGTCATTCCCATACCTTTTGCTGCATCTATTATATCTTTTGGAACTTCTTCTATTCCAATAACTACATTATATATAATAGGCATTAGTGCATAGACTACAAGAGCTATAAGAGCTCCTTCTATTCCATATCCTAATATAGGTACTGCAAGAGCAAGTAAAGCAGGGGATGGAAAAGATTGCCCTAGATTCACTGTTTTTAATAATAGTTCTTTAAATTCACGTCCATAATTTGTAGTTACAAATATTCCTAAAATAAGCCCAAGAGATACTGCTATTAAACTTGATAATAGAACCATCCATATGTGCTCGAGAAAATAAACTGAAAGAGGGGTTCTTGATCCAGCTGTGCTTTTCGCGCTAAAATATTTATATAAAATTTCTTCAAATTTCTTTGAGTATATAACTATAGATCCAAGAACAATAGTTAATAAGCCTGCAGCAATCAATCCTTTTTTATTAGATTTCATCTATATCACTTCCAGCTATTTTTAATATATTGTCCCATGAAATACTACCATTAACAAGAGATACTCGTTCTTTTCCAGTTGTTAACATCTCAGTTAGTACTTCTCTAAGAGTTGCATCTTTATCAAGAGGTTTTTCATCCATTACAATGTCTTCTGCGTAATCAACTGCTGGTTTTCTTGATAGAATTGTAAGTATGCCTTCTCCTTTAAAGAAATTCTCGACAAATTCATTTTTAGGATGAAGTACAATTTTTTCAGGAGTATTTACCTGAACTATCTCTCCCTCATTCATTATACAAATTCTATCTGCTAAAAGTAGGGCCTCATCAGTATCATGTGTTACAAATACCACTGTTTTTTTGAGTTTTCTTTGTATTTTCCTAAATTCTTTTTGAAGCCTTAGTCTATTTATTGGATCTACAGCCCCAAAAGGCTCATCCATAAGTAAAATGTCAGGATCTGATGCCATTGCTCTTGCGACTCCAATTCTTTGCGCTTCCCCACCGGATAATTCTGATGGTCTTTTGTTTTTATACTGCTCAGCTTCCAATCCTACCAAAACTAACATATCATCTACTCTTTTATCAATTCTATCCTCATCCCAATTTAATAGTTTTGGAACTGTAGCAATATTTTTTTTAACATTCATATGAGGAAATAGTCCTATACTTTGAATTACATAGCCTATAGTCTTTCTGAGTTCTTCTCCTTTTAAGGAGTCAATGTTTTCTCCCTCTACTTCTATTTTTCCTCCATCTCTAGAAATCATTTTATTTATTAATCTGAGCAGAGTTGATTTTCCACAGCCTGAAGGCCCTAGTACAACTAAAAACTCTGATTTTTTTACTGTTAACGAAAGATTATTTACCGCAGTGAAATCTCCGTATTTTTTTGTTACATTGTCTATTTTAATCATATATAACACCTCTCATAGTCTTTTCAAAGGCTCTTAAAATGTAATCAAGTACTACTGTAAAAAATACTATAGGAAGCACTCCAAGAAGAATTAAATCAGGTGAGGCTTCACCTAATCCTAAAAATACAAATGTTCCCATACCTCCTCCTCCAACCAAACCAGCTAAAACTGCTCCTCCAATTGTCTGAATAAAAGCAATTCTTATACCTGTAAATATTACTGGAAAGGCAAGTGGGAGTTCAATTTTTTTTAAAATTTGACTTTTACTCATACCCATTCCTTTTGCAGCCTCTATTATATTTCTATCTACGGAATAAAATCCAGTTAATGTATTTCTTCCTATAGGAAGAAGTGTATATAAAGTAAGTGCTACATAAGCAGGAGCCCATCCAATACCACTAACTCCTAATGCATTAAAAAAAGGTAGCCTACCAAGTCCAGATAGTGGAACTAAGAGAATCCCAAATAAAGAAAGGCTTGGTATTGTTTCAATTATACTGAGGGGAATCATAATTTTACCCTCAAGTTTCTTTTTTGAATATGCTAGAAATCCCAGTGGTATAGCAATAATTGCTCCACTAATAACAGATCCAAAAGTTAGTAAAGCGTGGATCCTTAAATTATCTATAAACTGAGTCTTTTTTATATTGTATTCTTTGATTATAGATAAATCATCGAAGGCTCCTGTAATCATTAAATAAGATAAAGCTGCAAATATAGCTATAAAGCCTATCCATTTAATAAATTTAAAGTTTTTAATTTTTTGAGTATAAGTTGAAAAAATCATGTAGATAGAAAATATTTGAACAAAAAATCCTGATGAAAGAGTTATTCTGGCAGAGCTTTCACCTTCAGTATATGCTCCTGTTCTTAACTGCAATAAGAAAAATATTGCCACTATTAAAAAGGATGTCACTATAAAAATCAACATATTTTTATTTTTTTTATTGTAGAAGGATAAAGCAATCAATCCAGTCCATAAAATTAAAATAATTATTCCAAAGCTCCCGAAAAACTGAAAGCTAGAATATTTTATACCTTGAGAGATTCTATTTGGCTTATACGCTACTAAATTCATAAAAACAAATGCTGCTGCCCCTATAGAGGATAACAGCAGCAATGTCTTATCTTTTCTCATTTCCATATAATCACCTTTTCCAATTGATTTAATCTAAAAATCCTTCTTCCGTTAAATGTTCCTTTGCTACGTCCTTTGGTGATAATCCATCTACGATTACTTTTTTATTCATAATTTGTAGTGTTTCCAGATCTAAAGTTTTAAATACATCCTCAATTATATCTTCAATTTCAGGATATTTTTCAATTACTTCTGATCTAACTACAACAGAAGGTTCAAAAACAGGTGGAATTGAAAGTGGATCCTCAAGAACTACCAAGTCTAAGTCAGCTAATGAACCATCAGTTCCATAGACAAGTGCTACATTTACACCGTCAGTTCCGTTAGCAAGTGCACTTATAGTCTCTGCTGTATTTCCATGAGATAACATTATAAGTTGGTCAGGTTCTAATTTAAAGCCATATCCTTCTTCCATACCTAAAAGTCCCATGTTTTTTTCTGCAAAAAGTTGACTAGTAATAAAAGTAACTTCGCCACCATCATTTACATAATCGGCAAAATCTTCTAGTGTTTTTAAATTATTATCCTCAGCAAATTCTCTTGTTACCGCTAACATTTCAGTATTATTAGCATTAGCTGGTTCCAACCAAATTAATTTATTATTTTCTTCATCATAAGATTTTATACTCTCATAACCTTCTTTTGGATCTCTCCAAACTTCTTCATCAAATCCTTCAGAATAATACTGTCCATTTCCTGTATAATCAATACCTATATCTAGTTCTCCTTCCAGTAGAGCATTTCTGTGTACATCAGGAGTTCCAAATTGTACTTTATCTGTAATAGTATATCCTTTTTCTTCCAGTGCCAGTAGCACCATATTACCTAAAATCCCACCCTCAGTATCAATAAATGAACCTAAAATTATGGGATCACTTGGATTAATTGCTTCATTTTCACCTTTATTGTTGCCCGAAGAGCTACAAGATGCTACTAATAATGTTAATGTTAAAACTAAAACTGCTATGTAAATTCTATTTTTTTTCATAATTACCTCCACTTTTTAAAATTGTAGTGTCAACTATCATTTAAATCAATTTTTTAATCAATTTTCATATTTTAAATATCAAACAAATTATTCAATCCTTCAGATAAATTTGGATGAGTAAATATTCCATCTCTTAACTTTTCATAGTCCATTTCGGCCATCATTGCTATTTGTATCATAGCCATAATTTCCCCACCTTGATATCCAAGTATTGATGCTCCAAGAATCTTATGATTCTTTTTATTTATAACTACTTTCATAAAGCCTTTTGTCATACCTTCCTCAATAGCTCTCCCTAGATTTTTCATCTCTAGTTTAGCTACCTTGAAATCGTATCCCTTTTCTTTCGCCTCAGTTTCTGTTACTCCAACTCTTCCTAGTTGAGGATCTGTAAAAAGTGTATAAGGAATTAATCTATCTTTAATATGTCTTTTTGCTTCTCCAAATTGATTATCTATAAGTATTCTGTAATCATCATAGGAGATATGAGTAAACTGCGCTCCACCCTTAACATCTCCAAGGGCAAAGATATTATCTTCATTAGTTTTAAGTCTATCATCAACCTTTATATTTCCTTTATCATCTAATTTAACTTGTGTGTTTTCTAATTTTAAATCTTCTGTATTGGGAGTTCTTCCAGTAGCAAACATTAAATGAGAGAATTCTATTTTTTCTTCTATTCCATCCTTTTTTATATATAAAAAAGTTATGTTATCTTCATTTTTTTCTACTTTTTTTGTATCAGTATTCAATAGAAATTCTACTCCATCTTCTTCTAATATTTTTTGAATTCTAGTAGATATATCCTTGTCTTCATGCTTTAATATACTGTCTCCTCTACCTATTATGGTTACTTTACTTCCAAATCTTTTAAACATCTGTCCAAATTCTAAAGCTATATAACCTGTACCAATTATAACTAAATGATCTGGTAAATTATTAATTTCCATTATAGAAGTTGAGTTATAATAATCTATATTATGAAGACCATCTATTGAAATGACATTTGGTCTTGCACCTGAGTTTATATATATTTTATCGGACTTAATTAATTTTTCTTCTCCACTCACAAGCTTTATTTTAACTGTATTTTTATCTATGAAGCTTGCAAGTCCCCTATATAATTTTATATTTTCACTCTCTTCAATTCTTTTTTCTATAGATGTTCTAAATGACTCTACAATTTCATTTTTCCTATTCATAACTTTTTTAAAATCTAATTCTACTTTTTCTGTAACTATACCTAATTCTTTACTTTTTTTAACTCTATTATATAAATTTGAACTCGCTATTAATGTTTTAGTAGGAGTGCAGCCAAAATTTATACATGAACCACCAAGTTTATTTTTTTCTATCATTGCAACCTTTTGTCCTCTATTTGCTAAATCAAACATAAGAGGATTACCAGCCTGCCCACTTCCTATAATTATTGCATGGTATCTTTTAATTTCACTCATATTTACTCCTTTACTAATTTAGTAATAATGATAATATTAACCAATTAGAGCTATCGGAATGTTTTATTAAATAAAATAAAATATTAAGTTGTATGCAATAATCATATCATAGAATGTATAAAATTCTATAGTGGTAGCACCCATGTTTACTAAAAATATTCAGATTATTCTTATATAATTTTTTATTTTATTTTATATTCATAACTTTTTTATAATTTCATTTTAGATCTCTATTTGAACCTATAACTTCATCATTATAAGTCATATATCATGTAAGAATTTTATATATTACTTTTTTAAAGGACACTTTTACTGTTAGAAAAGTTCTTTATACTAAACTTGGAATACCATTTTGTTTTTTATTTTTTCTGTATTAAGTATTAATTTAAGATAAATATATTATATTACATACTATTATAAATCTATATTTTAAAAATAAAAAAGGCAGAATATTTAAATATACTCTACCCTAACAAAATAAAATCTTTGAGTTTAATGATTTCTATATAGTTTTTTTGTATTAAAGCTATGGCCTTAACATCTCTAGGTTAAACTATCATATTAATTTACATACTAGCATTCTTCTTTTAGAAAATAAAGAGGTTTCCTATTTTTGAACTTCTATTACTTTTGTAGATGAAATCTTATCATGCAATGTAGTTTTATCCTTACTAAAAAATATATATACTAGTAGAAAAGGAAAAAAAGCTAATGAAAAATGTTTTATTATAGTTCTTACTACAATTTGCATTAAACTAAGTGGTTTATTTTTTATAGATATTATTCTAAGTCCTATAATTTTCATACCTATACTGCATTTTAGTAGTTTAATACTTAAAATTTCTATAACAATAATACTTATTAAAGTAGGCAATATTATTTTAATTATCTCTAGAAACTCTATGGGCCTACTTAGTAAATCTAAAAATACTGTTGGTAAAAATATCATGTACTTTAAAAGCCAAAATACTAACCAACCTGAATCACTATTATTCCCGAATATAAAATAATTTGGGAATATCAGTAAGCTCGTAGCCCCAAGTAATATCAGCGATGGTAAAAATATTATAACTTTATTTAAAACATGTGCAGTTATTCTCTTACCTATCATTTTTTACTCCTTTTTAACTAATATCATAAAAACTTATGTAATTACAAACTAAATATAAATTATGATAGTGCCTTTTGACTTCATATCTTTATATACAAAGTTTAAAAAAATCACGAAATATCCTACAAATATAAGCTTCTTTTACAGAGACTAAATATATATTTAGTCTTAGTCTATGATGTATTCTGTCATGAAAACCATTTTTAATTATATCCAACTTTCAGATTATATTATTACCGTACTAAAAAGGGCAAAGTTTACTTGGTCATTATTGACCTTGAACTTTGCCTTTATTATACTCTCTATTTAATTTTCTTTATATAAAAATAGATGCATTAGAATTTTTCCTAGGTTGTAAAGTGTAATGAAAGAAAAATCCTACACAATATTTTACGCTACTTTTAATTTATACTGAAATGCTGAGAGCCCATTAAATAGCCGCCTTGGATAATTATTGAGCCAAGTTTCTATTTTTTGTATAATAATATCTTGTACAGGAGATATAAATGAACCCTTAGGGATAAACCTTCTAATCATGGCGTTTACGTGTTCATTGCTTCCCCTTTCCCAAGAACAATAAGGATGTGCATAATAAACGCGAGTACGCTTACTCTTTTCACAAAAAATTGATTGTTCCATTTCAAGATCATTTAAAAACTCACTACCGTTATCTACAGTTATAGTTTTAAAAGTTTCTTTGAACTCGTCTCTGCCGAGACGTTTTTCTATTTTGT
>JAAZDF010000162.1 GCA_012512905.1 Clostridium sp. | reverse complement strand
TCTTTAAGGGATGATGGCTCAGTAAAGATTACAGGGCTAATAAGAGAAATCCCCTTGGACTTTATAAATTCAGGATCAATCTTTATAATAGCTTCCCCCTTTTTCACTATATCTCCTTGTTTTTTAAGGGCTGTAAATCCTTCCCCATTAAGCCCAACAGTATCAAGACCAATATGAACAAGAATCTCTACACCTTTTTTAAGTTCTAATGCATAGGCATGATTTGTTGCGAAAAGCATTTTAAGGATTCCATCAGCTGGTGCGACGAATGTGTCTCCACTTGGATCAATTGCAATCCCATCACCTACCATTTTAGAAGAGAAAACTTCGTCAGGTACATCTTTGATATCTAGAGTTTTTCCAGTAACTGGCGCCATTATTTCTTGCTCTTTGTTTAAAAAGCTAAACATAAAAACATCTCCTTATTATTTTTTTTTGTATAAATTTTGAAAACCTTTAAACTCACTATTAATAATTTAATCTTACAATTAAATTAAATAAATTGCAATTAGTAGTAATAGGTTAATATGGTAAAATAGAGATATAAAACTAAAGAGTAAATTGAGTCTTATTTGTAACAAAATAGATACTAGTAAATGTAAACTTATACTTATAAGAGAAATGTCAGTTTGAAAAGTTTTTAAACGAAGAATAACAATTATAAAAGGAGAGCTCTATGAAAATATTAATATGTGAAGATGAGAGTAGTATAAGATCTTTTTTAAAGATAAATTTTGAGAGAAATGGATTTAATGTGATAGAAGCTGAAACAGGAGAGGAAGCTTTAAGACTTACTGAACTTGAGAAACCGATAGTTGTAGTTCTTGATGTTATGTTACCAGGAATTAGTGGTTTTGATGTATGTAAAAAGCTTAGAAAAAAATATCCAGATATTGGAATTATAATGTTAACTGCAAAAGGGCAGGATATAGATAAAATAGAAGGATTGAAATATGGGGCTGATGATTATGTGGTCAAGCCTTTTAATCCAATAGAATTTATTCTAAGAACTAAAGCCCTTATAAGAAGACTTGAGGACAATAAAGAAAGCTCAGAAAATAAAAATATTATAGAAAGCAATGGTTTTATAATAGACAAATATTCAAAAACTATAAAAAAAGGGGATGACTATATAAGTCTCACTCCTAAAGAATTTACAATCATCAAAATATTTGCAGAAAACCAAGGAAGGGCTTTCTCAAGAGATGAGATTTTAAACCTTGTTTGGGGATATGAATTTATAGGAGATCCTAAAATTGTAGATGTAAATATAAGAAGATTAAGATCGAAAATTGAAGATGATGCATCGGAGCCTATATTTATTGAAACAGTCTGGGGCACAGGATATAGATGGAAAAAAGACGAGTAAAATCTTTTCTTGACAAATTTAAACTCAGTAAAAGCATAAAAACAAGACTTGCCCTTAGCTATATATTAATTATATTTTTTACAATAGCAATAACAGATTATTTTATGATAGGAATACTTAGAACTTACTTTTACAATAATATAGAAGAAACATTAGAGAGTCAGCTTAATACATCTGTAGATTATTACAAAAGATACTTTGCTGATGATACTCTCGAAAACAATGTATTAAATGACGTAGATTTTTTTTGGAGTCAAACCAATGCTAGAGTTCAAATAATTGATACTAAAGGCAAACTTTTAATGGATTCCTACGGATATGCTATAGATATTTCATCAAATAATAAAGATATAAAAAAGGCTTTAAAGGGAGAATCCACAAACGCTGTATTTAGTGATCCCTCTACAAAAGAAAAGCTTATGGCAGTATCCATGCCTATAGTAGTTCAAGGGAATATAACCGGTGCTCTTCGCTTTATAACATCTCTTGAAGGGGCTGAAGCCTCTCTTAGGATTATATTTTATAATTTTGGAATATTTGGTTTTATACTTCTTATCCTATCTACTATAGTAAGTAATTTATTTGGAAGAAGTATAACAAGGCCTATAGAAGACTTAACAAAAACAGCAGAAATTATGGCTAGTGGTAACTTAGATGTGGTAAGTGAGAAAAAGTATGACGATGAGATAGGAAAGCTTTCTGATACTTTAAACTATATGGCAAGTGAAATAAAAAAGAAAGAAGAGCTTAAAAATGATTTTATATCTTCTATATCACATGAACTAAGAACGCCCCTTACATCAATTAAAGGATGGGCTATAACACTTAATGACGATGAAACAGATAAAGAGCTTCTTGATATGGGTCTCGATATTATATCCAATGAAAGTGATAGATTAAAAGATATGGTTGATGAGCTTTTAGATTTTTCGAAATTTGTATCAGGAAATATTACCCTTAAAAAAGAAGAAGTTAGCTTATATGACTTGTTTTTGTTTTTAGACACTAATATGACTCCAAGAGCTAATAGGGAAGGCAAGAAACTTATAACAATAATGCCAGATAAAGATAAGACTCTTTTTATAGATTTTAATAGGATGAAACAGCTTTTTATAAATTTACTGGATAATGCTTTTAAATTTACTGAAAAAGGCGGTAGAATTGTTATAAAAGTAGAGCCTTTTAGGGATTATATAGACTTTTCAGTAGAAGATGATGGCCTTGGAATATCAAAAGAAGATCTTGGCAGAGTTAAAGAAAAATTTTTCAAAGGCAAGTCCTCAAGCTCAACAAATGGTATAGGACTTTCTATTTGCGACGAGATTGCGAAGCTTCACGGCGGCGAGCTCTTAATAAAAAGTGAACTTGATAAAGGAACTAAAGTAACACTTAGAATGCCAAAGGAAAAGAAAAATGATGAAAAAAAGTAAAAGATTGAAAAAAAATATAATACTTATAAGCTTTATGGTTTTTTCTTTTTTAATTCTTAGTTCTTGTACTAGAAATTATAATGATATAAAAAAAGGAATAGTATCTCCTTCCAGGAGCTCAGTAACAGTAGAAGGATTTTATAAAATCAGTGAGGTTATAAGCCTTGAAGAAGATAGGTTTGTAGATGAGAGAAGCTATAAGAATTTTTCAGCTGAATTTAGCCTGAAAGAAGCAAGGGTAGGAATGGAAACTGTTATGAACCCTAAGTATAAGATTAAAGATGTAAGCACTTATGACTTTTTTTCCAAAGAATATATGGTTTCAAAAGATAGCCTTGGAATAAATGAAGAAAGAATGCTTGTAACTAGCATTAAAGACAAAGAAAAAAGTTTTTATGATATATATCAGTTAAATGATGAAAATATAATGATAGCTAAAGGGAATAATCTTTTAAAGCTTAAAAAAATTACCAATGAAAGTTTAATTGAAAAATCAAGACAAGAACAAAAAGAAATTAGTATGAATATTGAAATTGAGCCCAAATCAGGTGTCTTAATTGGACTTAAAGGAAAAAGAGATAAGGAAAGCCTTATTCAAAACTACAGAACTCTTTGGATAACAACAGATGGTGAATTTCAGGAGCTATATGAGATTCCTAATATAATTTTCCCAAGAAAAGAATTTTTTGAGCTGAAAGTTATGAGTAGGAAAGAAGAAAATGATTCCATAGATAGTCTGAAAATAACCCCTATAAAAAGAAACGGTGAAACCGGTAAAGACTCTAAGCTATCAAAAGAAGAAAAATTTATTGAGATAGATTTTGTAGGTAATAACTTTATAGGGATAGGATCTGGGAAAGATACCTATAGTAAAGCTATTTATAAAAGAATTGTTAGTATTGATAAATTCTATAATTTAGAAGGAGTAAGTATAAGCAGTTTTTTCGAGGAAAGAGGCAAGGAAGAGTTTGATGCAGGACTAGAAAATGAACTTGAAAAAAAAGATATAAGAAATGAATTGATTTTAGACGAAGAGTCTAGGTACAATAATTTTTATATAAAGAGATTTCATGGAAATTGGATGATAAAAGATAGGATTATGTTTAAAGAAGACTCTGATGTAGGGAAAGACTATATAGACATTCCAATAGCCCTTAAGCCGCCGAAAGAACTTGTAACCTACGATGAGCTTTACATAAGCTGGAATGAAGTAATAGAAAAAGTGCCCCAGGCTATGGATGCATTTTTGGCACCTAAAAATAGTTTTATCCTTATAAGAACACCAAAATATCTTATGATGTATAGGCTAAAAGGTTTAAATAAATTAGAGGACCAGCCAACTGAAATTGTAGAAATAAAAGAAGATGAGGAAATAATAATGGCGGAGTGGGCTGAAGGTGATTTTGTAGAAAGGTGGACAGAAACTGCAAAAGTTTTAGGGGAGAGAATAATCTTTGTTCAAAATATTAAATAATAATAAAAAGTATTATTTAAAATTAGTATAAAATTAAGGTAGAGAAATTAAAGAAAAAATCAGTATTGTACTTTCTGAATTTTAGTAAAAGCAGCTTTTACTAACTTTACTCAAGGCAGGGATACTAATAGTATGAAAGTATGATTAATAAACTTTAAACTTATGAATAAAATTAACAAAGAAAAAACCATATGTTATACAATGAAGCTATGGTTAAGAGTATTTTTAATTAGTAGAAAAATAAAAATTAATAAAAACTCGTTTTTTGTGGAAATAAATTAAATTATAACAAAATAAAGATAGATGGTGATTAGTAAATGACAGTATTAAAGCATTTGTTTATTGTAAATCCTGTGGCTGGAAGAGGCATTGCCCTTAAGATGGTAGATGAAATTGAAAAAATTTTTTTAGAACTTAAAGAGAAATACAAAGATATAGACTATGAAATTGTTTATACAAAAGAAATAGGCCATGCAACAGATATTGCAAAAGCATATTCTCAAAAGGATGATTATAGAATATATGCTGTTGGCGGAGATGGAACTTTAAACGAAGTATTAAATGGAATGATAGGATCAAACTCATCCCTTGGATGCATACCTGGAGGGAGTGGCAATGACTTTATTAAAAGTGAAGTTGATAAATTTGATAGGAAAAGAATTCTCCTGGATACAATTCTTGGAAATGAAGAGGAAATTGATGTTGGGATAATTAACGGAAGATATTTTTTAAATATTGCATCTATAGGTTTTGATGCTAGTGTTGTTGTAAACTCAGAGAAATTTAAAAATATTAAGATGGTTCCAAGTAAGTTTGCTTATATATTAAGTGTTCTTTACACCTCAAGGAATTTTGAAAATATAAAGGCTCAGATTACTATTGATGATATTAAAATAGATACAAAGGTTTTTTTAGTAGCAGTAGCTAATGGTAGATTTTATGGCGGTGGTGTAGAGATAGCACCTGAGGCAGATTTTAGAGATGGACTTTTTGATATAGTCTTTGCTGAGAATATGACATTTAATAAAATAATGAAGTTTTTTCCTGCAGCCCTTATGGGAAAACATCTAGGATTTAAAGAAGTAACGCTTCTTCGTGGAAAAAAAGTGAGAATAGTGACAAAAGAGCCTGTATTTTTAAATGTAGATGGTGAAATTAAGGCTTTAAAAGAAGCAGATTTTGAGATCTCAGATAAAAAAGTTAAAATGATTATTCCAAAAAATAATAAGTAAAATAAAATGGAGGAAATTATGGATTACAAAGAAAAAAACTCAAATAATATTATTAAAAAAATAAGTAAAGCATCAAACAAAATTATTAAATTTAACGGGGATGCCTTAGGACTTTTAAGTTTAAAACTTGGAAATGAAAACTTTGCTTATAAATCACTAGTAAAATCAAGAAAACTAGGAGATGAGTTTGAAGAAACTGTTGAAGAAAAATATGGAGTTTTATCAGATAAAGCTATTAAAACCAAAGAAAAACTAGAAAAAATGTATTTAGATGCAGATTTAGGTTCCCTTAAAAATAAGGGTGAAAAACTAATAGGCGATGTTAAAGATCTAAATATAGACACCATTAAAAATGTTTTGGTAAAAACTGAAACGAGAATTTATGGACCTACTAAAGAATTTTACAAAGAAGAGAAGATAATTGAAGATGAAGCAGGTTTTGTACTAGAAGACCCTAGGTGGGAAAAGATAGACTAAAAGATATTATTTGAATGTAAGATTAAAGAGATTTTATGAAAGGAAGCTATATGGATTTATTTTATGAAATAATTCAAAAAGATGATAATTTACCTGTAAAAGCATTTATCCATAGCGTTGATAAATTTGAAACTCATTGGCATAAAGAGCTAGAAATACTCATATGCCTTGAAGGATCTGTAAAAGTAAATAAAAAAGATGATATATATATATTAAAAAAAGATCAATTTATAATTATAAACAAAAATGAACCCCATAGTATTAGAAAAACAAATGAAGGGAACGCGCTTCTTGCTGTTCAAATAGATTCATATTATATAAATAATATATATCCTGAATTTGATAGTATGTTTTTTAAGTTTAATGAATTAGATTTATTGGAAGAAAAAAAAGAAAACATCCTTATTAAAAGATCTCTTGCTAAAATAATAATTGAAACATCGCAAAAATCTCCTGGATACGAGCTAAGAGTTACAAGTGAGGTATATTTACTTGCATCTTATATTATTAGTTTCTACGATTATAAAATAATGGATAACAAAAAAATTATGGATGATGAGCGAAATAGAATAAAAAGAGTTATTAGCTATATCGAGATGAATGCCCTTAAAAATGCAAGTCTTGGAGAAATAGCTAAAATCGAAGGAATTACTATTCATCATTTATCTAGGATATTTAAGGATAATGTGGGAATAAATTTCCATGATTATCTTGTAAGTATAAGAATTTCTGAGGCTAAAGATTTACTTTTATATACAGATCGCTCTATTACTGATATTGCATTTAAGAGTGGTTTTCCAAGTACAAAATCTTTAAATAGATACTTTAAAAAAGAGTTTAATGAAACTCCTTCTAGTTTTAGAAAAACATTCGAATCTTCAAAAAAGACTAGAAAAACAAGTCCAAAGTTTAAAAAAAATAAAACAGGATCATACCTTGAAATAGATAGGAATGCTTTATTATCTGTAATATCATCTTATATAGATGATGCTGAGGAAAGTAAAATTGGAAATTATAGTTCGAACGTAGCTATATCAAAAAAAGTTGATATAAAGAAAATTGATTTTGACTTATCTGAAAAAGGCGAAAAGCTAAAGCCTTACTGGGAGAATTTAATAACCCTACCAAGGGCCTATGACGGACTAAGGTCATCAGTTAAAGAGCAGCTTGTGTCTCTTAGCGATGATATGAATTTTAATTATATAAGATTTCATGGCATATTTTCAGATGAAATGATGATATTTAATTTAGATAAATATGGTGACCCAGAGTATAACTGGACATATTTAGATGAAATATTCGATTTTTTTCTTTCTATTAACATTAAACCATTTATTGAACTAGGATTTATGCCTAGTGAAATTAAATCATCAGATGATACTGTGTTTTCTTGGAAAGCTAATATATCTATGCCAAAAGATATAAGGCTTTGGAATGACCTTGTGAAAAACTTAGTTAACCATCTTATTAATAGGTATGGATTAAAAGAAGTTAGAACTTGGTACTTTGAAGTTTGGAATGAGCCAGAGCTTGAAGGTCTCTTTTGGTCAGGAACTAGAAAAGATTATTTTGAGTTTTATAGAAATACGCATATGATGATTAAGTCTATAGATAAAAAATTAAAAGTTGGGGGGCCTTCTGTTACCCATGAGGCAGTATTAAAAGATAGCTGGCTGAAAGACTTTTTAGGCTATATAAATGGAATGAATTTAAAACTTGATTTTATAAGTATACATATTTATCCAGAGGTTTATACATCAATGCAAGATATCGAGAGGATAGTTACAGAGCTTAAAAAGGGAAAAGATGAAACCTATATGCTTCATAATTGGCAAAGTATTGAAAAAATTTATCACGGTAAAGATAACGTAAAAAGAACTTTAACTGATTTGAATGCTGTGTCTGAAGAAAAGCTAGGCTACCTACCTGAAATCCATGTAACAGAGTGGAACGCATCAGCTTATGTCAGAAACTTTATCCATGACACCTCTTTTGTTGCAACTTATATACTTTACAATGTAATTCAAAATATAGGTGAGGTGAACTCTCTCGGATACTGGACACTCACAGATCTTATTGAGGAAAATAAAGTTGGAATATCTCACTTTCATGGTGGATTTGGACTTATAAATAAAGATGGGATCAAAAAGCCTGGTTATTTTGCATATTATTTTCTAAATAAATTAGGTGGTGAGCTACTATCTAAAGGTAAAGATTATATTATAACTAAAGAAAAAGACGAAATTCAGATTATTATATTTAACTTTACTTATTTTAATGATCTTTTTTTGCAAGGGGAAACTTCTTTTTTAACAAATGAAAAGCGATATGATGTTTATAGCCATAAAAATGATATTTTATTTGATATTTCGCTAAATGACTTAAAAGGGAATTATAAGATATCAAAATATAGGTTAGATAGGGAAAATGGATCAGCTTTTGATGAATGGAAGAAAATGGGATTTCCTGAAAATATGTCAAGAGAAGAGATTAAATATTTGAAATATAGATCTTTTCCGGACCTCAAAGTTTCATATGAGTACCTAAATGGTGATTTTTCACTTAAAGAGCGTGTATCCCCACACGGAGCTATGCTGATTACACTTAAAAAAATCTATAATTAAATAAAATAAATTATAAATGAATGAGACATGAAAACTTTTTAAAGTTTTTATGTCTCATTTTTGTGTTTTCTGAAATCTTATACAGATTTAGGTTGTTATTTGATATTTAAAAGCTTTAAAAAGATAATTTAATGAAAGAAGTCGTCAAAATTAGCCTGTATTTTACTACATCGAATGCTACAACAAATATTGACTATATATAGTTAAATAATGGATATATATATATGCTAGTAAATAATATACTATATTGGAGAATGAAGTTACTAACTAATAAAGAATATTGTTTGGTAGATATATAAATTGTTGTTTTGTTTTGATTAGATTAGCGGATAACTATATATTATGGAGGTAAAGAGGTAATGAATTTAAGAAAAAATAAATTTCGAATAGCTTTAATTATTGCATTTAC
>JAAZDF010000161.1 GCA_012512905.1 Clostridium sp. | reverse complement strand
TAATTAGTTTTTTATCTGAAGGTCATGTTTTACTAGAAGATTTACCAGGAATGGGTAAAACTATGATGGTTAGAGCTTTTGCTAAGAGTTTAAATCTTCCATTCAATAGAATACAATTTACTCCAGATTTACTACCTTCCGATATAACAGGATTAAATTTTTATAACCAGAAAGACAAGGAATTTGAATTTAGGAAAGGACCATTATTTTCAAATATTATCCTCGCAGATGAAATAAATAGAGCAACACCCAGAACTCAGAGCTCTTTGTTAGAAGCTATGGAGGAAAATCAAATAACAGTTGATGGAGATACAAGGTTACTTAAGTCTCCATTTATGGTATTGGCGACACAAAACCCTGTCGAGTCATTTGGAACATTTCCCCTACCTGAAGCACAAATGGATAGATTTTTTATGAGAATTAAAATGGGATATCCTAAAAAAGATGAAGAGCGCCTAATAATAAGAAATAGCCTATCTAATAATTTAAAGAATTTGAAATCTGTTGTTAATCTAGAGGAACTTGATTATTTAAAATTAAAAATAAAAAATGTGGAAATTTCAGATGAAATAATGGATTATCTACTTGATATAGTTAATTTGACGAGAGAAAAAAGTGAGATTGAAAGAGGCATAAGTCCAAGAGGATCAATCGCACTATCGAAAGCATCCCAAACATATGCTGCCTTAAATGGTAGGGATTATGTTATACCTGAAGATATAAAAGAAATGTCTCTTTATGTTTTGAATCATAGAATAATTATATATGAATCTGACGATATAATTAGTTCTATGAAGCTAATAGAAGATATAGTGAACGAAGTAGATGTACCTCTTGAGCAAATATAGATGATATTATGATTTGGACATTATTTATAATATTGCTTCTTACACTCTTGTTAAATTACATAATCTTAAAATATGGTTTTAATAATTTAGAATATAAAATGATAACTGATAAAAAAACATATGAAATAGAGGAAAAGATAAAAATCACATCAATATTTAAAAATAAAAAATTTTTATCTATTTCTTTTTTGAGTGTAAAAGAAATTTTTCCTGAAGGTTTCAACTTAAAATCTAATAAATATAATTTACTTATTCTTCCATTTCAAAAAGTTGAAAGAACATATTTGGTAAAGGGCACATCAAGAGGTAAATACAAATTAAATGAAGTGAATTTAGAACTAGGAGATTTTTTAGGATTCAAAAATAAATATAAAACGATTAATATGGAAAAATATATAACAATACTGCCTAAAAAAGAAAAGCTCAAAAATTTAATAAGTTCTCATGGAAGTTTATATGGAGATATATCTATAAAAAGATGGATACTAGAGGATCCTTTAATGACTATTGGTGTAAGAGAATATACAGGAAATGAACCTGTAAAATATATACACTGGCCTTCCTCTATAAAATACAATGATTTAATGGTTAAACAGTTTGATTTTACAACAGATAATAGTGCAGAAGTATTTCTAAATATTGAGAGTAGTAAACCTTATTGGAAAAATATTGATAAAAAAGCAATAGAAAAATCCATTATTATTACAAGATCTATTTTAGAAGAGTTTGAAAAGGAAAAAATACCTTATGGATTTGGTGTAAATACATATCTTAGTGATAATAAAAATTCAAAAGGAATTTTTTATTATCCTAGTTTTTCAAAAAACAATTTAAATAAATATTTAAAAATTTTAGGTGAGATAAATTATATAATCTCAAGTTCATTTGAAAAAACACTTTTAGATATAATAAGACTAAAAAACACATACAATACTTTAGTAATAGTTACACCAAAAGTATTTGATTCTTATATAAAACCATTAAATTCTGCTAGTAGAATAATAGGCAGGATTATATTAATAACTATTCATAATGATAATTTGAATAAACTTGATAAAAATATAGTAACATATAAGGGGGTAGAAGAATGGGAATATTAATAATGGAAATAATATCTGTAATATCCTTTATGTTTTCTATTCTTCTTATATTATTTAATAAAATTAATATATCGGAAATATATATTATTTTTTTATACTTTACTGTAATCACATTTATATATTCTTTATTATATAAAAAAAGTAAATT
>JAAZDF010000160.1 GCA_012512905.1 Clostridium sp. | reverse complement strand
TTTATAACACACGTCGCATACAAAAACGTTTAGATTATCTTAGCCCGATACAGTGGTTAAACCGCTATACGCAAAGGGTTTTATCGAGTGTCGCTTAGCCAGTGTCCGGAAAAGTGTTGACGAACCCCCATCTTCCTAGAATTTGTATAATTTATTCCAGATGACAGTTTCTCTATACCTGTTTTTCTATTCAAAGTGTTGTCTATTAATTCCACGTCACTATCAATAGGCTACACTAATTAGGACAGTTCTTTACTTAACATGCTAGAATAAATCAGGAGGAGGTTTATAACTAGAAAACGTTATGATGAAGATTTCAAAAAGCAGTTAGTAAAGATTTACATTCAAGGCAACCAAAGCTACAGAAGCCTGGCTGATGAGTATGGTGTTTCAGCCTCTACTTTAAGGACTTGGGTCCTCAGATATAGCAATTCCAATTCCTTTGATCTTAGTGAGAATAGAACCGCGGAAGACAAGGAGCTAATCACACTAAGAAATAGGTCAAGCAGCTTGAAATGGAAAACGATATTTTAACACCCTAAAGGCACAAGCCCAAGCATCACTACTGCTCGGCAAAAGGTAGACCTTATTATCTCTAATCGTAAGAAATACAGAATTACTGCTATGTGTCGTTTTTTAGAGGTCTCCAGTTGTTTAGTCTATTATCATTTAAATAAGAAAGAACCCCAAAGATTTAATGATGAGCAAGTGATCCATGAGCTTAAAATAATATATTTAAAAAAGTAGAAGTAATTATGGGACACGGAAGATAAGAAAAGAAATGTATAATCTAGGCTACTTGGTCTCTAGAAGAAGGATTTCTAGAATTATGAGAGAAAACTCTCTGATATCAAACTACACGATAGCTCAGTATAAAGTTCATAAGAGCTCCCCCAATGAGCAGGATATCCCAAACAAAGTAAACAGAGAGTTTGACAGCAGAGACAAATTAGAAGTAGCGGTAAGTGATTTAACCTATGTCAGAGTAGGCGGCAAGTGGAACTATGTATGTATTTTAATCGATCTGTACAATAGAAATTACCTGCTACTCGGCAGGAAAAAACAAAAATGCAGAACTGATAGAAAAAGCATTAGTGCGGTGTAATTATTCTTTAAAGACATTCTTATATTCCATTCAGATCGCAGTAGCGAGTACGAGAAAATCCAGATTGACGATATTCTACGAACTTTAGTGAATAGATAGATCACTAAGTAGAAACGAAAATCCCTATGATAACGTTGTTAGTGAAGCTATGAATAAAGTGTTAAAACAGAATTCATATACCAAAGAAAATTTCAAAATTTAGAAAAGTTGCAACTGGAGCTAGCGGAGCATGATTATTTTTTAATAACCAAAGAATTTATAGCTCACTAGACTATATGACACCAATAGAACATAGAAAATTAGATCCAACAAGATCAGAAAAATGGAACCAGTAATAACCTAATTCTGTCTTAAGTAAGAATTTGTTCTAAAATGATTGCCTATCCATAATTTATAGGCCTACGCAGAGTTAATCTGTAATCATCTTATAGGTATTTTGATTCTTAATTTTTATGCAATTAATCCTATTGTTTAAATATTCACCCAGTTCTTTATCAACACAGTATACATAACATCCCTTTTGTCCCCTGCTCATTAATGTTCTATACGTATTTTTAATTATCCTTTCTGAGATTTCAAATGCTTTTTCAGGGTCTTCATTAAATAATTTCTTTATTCCAAATAAAGATCTATCTGTAGATGCTCGCTTTGTAAAATCTGTAATCATTTTGCCATCGCTAAAGCGTAAATCTTCGCCGATTATTACACCAACATAATCAAATTCAA
>JAAZDF010000018.1 GCA_012512905.1 Clostridium sp. | reverse complement strand
GCTCTTGCTAAAAGAGTTTTTCCTGTTCCTGGTGGTCCTACAAGTAAAATACCTTTTGGTATTCTTGCTCCTAAGTCTAAATATTTTTTTGGTGACTTTAAAAAATCAACAACTTCCTCAAGTTCAAATTTTTCTTCTTCTGCACCTGCTACATCTGAAAACCTAACAGTTTGCATTTCTGGATCTGAAACCTTTGCCTTGCTTTTTCCAAATCCCATAGCACCTTTACTTCCACCACCCATATTTTGAGTTTGCCTATTCATGAACATAATTACAAATCCAAACATAGCTACCGTTATTAATATGGGCAGTATACTTGAGAGAAATGAACCCTCACTTTTAGGTGTATACTTCTCAACAAAATCTTCTTGCGGATAATCTGATAGTAGCTGGTTAAGTCTTTCTGGAGACGCAACAGTTGAAAAGGTTGTTTCGTCTTTTTTAATACCTTTAACTGTCATTCCATCTCCTGAAACATTAATCTCTTTTATATTTCCATCTTTATATTCTGTCACAAACTCATCATATGATATGTTATTTAATTTTGTATCCATAGCAGAAAATATATATGATACTCCCATAAACAATAATAGGATTATAATTAAGCTAAATGATGCGGGCATTCTTCTTTTTGTATTCATATTATATATTTTGGTAAGTCAAACTTACCATCTCCTTCCTTAGTTAATATCTATATTTTTACTTTTATTTTTATTTTTTATATATTTCTTCTTTTAGTGATCCTACAAATGGAAGATTTCTATATTTTTCTGCATAATCAATTCCATATCCTATTATAAATTCATTTGGCACTTCAAATCCTGTATAAGTAACTGGTATATCAACTTGTCTTGTTTCTTTTTTATCAAGTAGACATACAATATTTATGCTATTTGCCCCTCTATTTTTTAAATACTTCACAAGGTAACTCAGAGTTAGCCCTGTATCTATTATATCTTCAACGATAAGTATATCCTTACCTTCTATATCACTATCTAGGTCCTTAGTAATCTTTACTACTCCTGAGCTTTTAGAATCGCTTCCATAGCTAGATACTTCCATAAATTCTATACTACAAGGAATTGTAATTTCTTTCATTAAGTCTGTCATAAAAACTACGCTACCTTTTAATATTCCTATAAGAACAAGGTTTTTATCTTTATAGTCCTCACTTATTATTTTACCAAGTTCTTTTACTTTTTTATCAAGTTCTTCTTCAGAATAAAGAACATCCTTTACATCATCTTTAATCATTAATTTCCTCCCCAGAGATTTTAATACTAAGTATATTTTTTGTCTGTTTATCTATTTTATAATCCTCACTTATAATCAAGTTCTCTATATACATAATATCTTCAGTCTTATTATCTTTAAATATTAGTATATCATCCCTTTTATAACGAGAAATCTTTTCATCAATAAATACTCTGTTAATTTTCTTGTATCCTCTCATTCCAAAAGGTTTTATTTTATCACCCGGACTTCTTAAGGAGACTCTTATATCTCCCTCAATTTTATCTAAATCAAGGTAAAAACTACCCTTTTTAAATTTAATATCCATTTCTTCATTTTTAGAAATTTTATTTATTTTAATATTCTTACTTTTAAAGCTATACATAGAGTTTTTCTTTTCTAATATCAAAAAATCTTTAGCCTCAGTTACCTTTAAATTATTTTCACTATCTTCTTTATACTTAATAATAATACTATCATAATCGTTAATGACTATTATATCATCTTTAAGCTCTATTTGACTTCCATGGCTGGAATTAGATAATAAGATAACATTATCTATGTGGATTTTTTCTATATTAATCTTATTTCCTTTAAGCATTCCTATACTTTCTATTATAAGCCTAGTGCGGATGGCATCATGAAGAATTAAAAAATCTTTTTTTATTTCAATTTGATTGGCCTTTTCAATTACATATTTTTTCTGATAAAAAGATACTTTATCCTCTATAAAACTTAAATCATTTTCTATAAGACTTACCATCCTTGATATAGTATTTACAAAGTCTTTATTAAAGTTTTCTTCAACATATGGAATTATATTATTTCTTATTTTATTTCTTCCATATATATCAAGAATATTACTGGAGTCTATTTGTCCCTTTTTACCTTTTGATAAATTATAACTTTCAATTCTATCTCTAGTTAAAAACATAATCGGTCTTATAAATGGTCCTCTCTCTACTGGTATTCCAACAAGTCCCTTAAGTCCAGTTCCTCTAAATAAATTTAAAAGTACAGTCTCTGAAACATCATTTAAATTATGAGCTAAGGCACATTTGTTGTATCCATTGTGGTCCATTACTTCCCTAAAGTAATCATAGCGTATTTCTCTTCCCGCCTCTTCTATAGATATATTTTTTCTTGAAGCATATAAGTTAATATCTTCCCTTTTTATAAAAAGTTCTATACCCATATCTTTACATATTTCAGAGACATAGTCTTCATCCAGAAAAGAATTCTCACCCCGAAGTAAATGATTTATGTGCACTGCTCCTAAATCTATAGATAGTTCTTTTTTTAGTTCATCTAATATAAGAATTAGTGCTAATGAATCAGCTCCACCAGAGAAAGCAACTAATATTTTATCATTTTTATTTATTAAATTTTTTTCTTTTATAAATTCTAATGTTTCATTTAAAATCAATTGATCACCTCTAATAAAGTCTACTTTTCTGTTATGTTTTTATACACCTTCTATTATACACAATATACTTTTTCTTTTATATCTATAATAAAATTATAAATGCTCCTTGGCTTATAAAGAGTTCTACAAAACTGTTTATAGATATAGGAGCATTTATTAGTTTTTTATTTTAATCTTTATATATGGTCGAAGAGGTCTTGCCTCCCTCTCCACTCCAATCATAGTGGAAAAATTCTCCTCTTTTTTTATCTACTCTTTCAAACATGTGGGCGCCAAAGTAATCCCTTTGAGCTTGAAGTAAATTTGCTGGTAAAGTCTTTGTGTGATATCCATCGTAGTAGGAAAGAGCTGAGCTCATAGCAGGCATAGCAATTCCATTTAAGGCGCCTATTGAAACTATCTTTCTAAGGCCTTTTATAGACTCTTCTAACTTTTTCGAAAAAAGTTTACTAACCATAAGATTGCTAAGCTTTGTATTATCATTATAAGCAAATTTAATATCATCTAAAAAACCAGATCTAATTATGCATCCGCCTCTCCAGATAGATGCTATTTCAGCTAAATTTAGATTCCAGTTATAATTTTTAGATGCCTCAGCCATAAGAGAAAATCCCTGGGCATAGGATATTATTTTAGCTGAGTAAAGAGCATCTTCAAGGTAAGATAATACCTCTGATTTATCATAAGTTTCTTTTTCCACCTTACTTATTAAGCCCGATGCAAATACTCTCTCATCTTTCATAGAAGACAAAATCCTTGCATAGACAGCTTCTGTTATTAGTGAAAGTGGTTGGGCCTCTTCTAAAGCTGAAATTACAGAAAGCTTACCTGTACCTTTTTGCATTGCAGCATCTAAAATCTTATCTACCAAATAATCGCCATCTTCATCTTTTGTGCCAAGAATTTCTCCTGTAATTTCAATTAAATAGCTCTCCAGTTTATCTTTATTCCACTTATTAAATGTTTCACTCATTTTTTTATTGTCAAGATAAAGTAAGTCCCTCATAACAGCGTATGATTCAGATATTAACTGCATATCCCCATATTCTATACCGTTATGTATCGTTTTAACATAATGTCCTGAGCCGCCTTCACCTATCCATGTAGTGCATGCTTCTAAATTATCTTTACCTGCTTTTGCAGATATATCAATAAATATATCTTTTATGCTCTCCCAAGCTTTTTTAGATCCACCAGGCATAAGAGATGGTCCATGAAGGGCTCCAAGTTCTCCACCCGAAACACCACTACCTACAAAATCTATACCTTTAGATTCCAGATACTTAACCCTTCTCTCCGAATCTAAGTAGTTTGAATTACCACCATCTATTATAATATCTCCCTTTTCTAAATAAGCTAATAAATCTTCTATAACTAAATCAACAACCTCACCGGCTTTTATCATAAGCATTATTTTTCTAGGCTTTTTAAGTGAAGACACAAAATCTTTCATTGTGTATGAAGCAATAAAGTTTCCATCTTTATTCTTACCACCCATAAACTCTTTTACCACTGAGTCTGTTCTATTCATTATAGCTACTGTATAACCTTTTGATTCTATATTTCTAGCTAAATTTTCACCCATAACTCTAAAACCATAAATTCCTATATCAGCTAACATAATACCTCCAAAATTTAAATTGCTTGCAATTAATTGCTAAGGCCATTATAACAGTAAATTCTATATTAGAAAAGAGCCCTTAAAAAGAGTTTTAAAACTAAAAAAGTAAACTACTCGCAAAAAATGTAGTTTACTTTTCTCTTTATTAATATTAATAGCTTAGTCTTCCAGCAATTATTCTATTTCGTTTGTAATTATAAAACCTGTTAGTATGGCATTTACTTCTTTTGCTTTTTCAAAAATAGTAACATGACCAGAATCAGGTATTGTAATATACTGGGAATTGTCAATATTTTTATGTATTATCTCAGAAAACTTTTTTCTTTTTAAATAATCTTCTTCACCGCATATTATCATTGTCGGAGCCTTTATTTTATGAAGCTCATCCGTCATATATACATCATTTTTAAAGGTCTCATAAAGTTTGATTTGCCCTTTAAAATAACTTTTCGGAATAGAATTCATATTCTTAGCCCTGGAACTTAAAAATTCCTTATTGTTTTTCATAAAACTATTTCCATATATACTAGGCGCCATTACATTAAAGAAATCTTCACCATCAAGTTTTTCGGCAGCAATAACCCATGAATCGATAAATGCATCCATTAATTCATCTGTTTCACTTACCGAATCTATAATACTTAAACTATCTACATACTGAGGATATAAAATAGCAAATTTCATTGCTACTTCTCCACCATAAGATGTTCCTATTAAATTTGCACTCTCTACTTTTAAGTAGTCAAGTAAATCTCTTAAATCCCTCGCATGGTCTGAAAAAGAATAAGTATCCTTTATTTTATCTGATTTTAATTGCCCTATAAAATCATGGAGTATTATTTTATAGCCAAGTTTTTCAAAAGCCTTAACTTGCTCGCTCCAACTACTAGTTGATGCCATAACTCCGTTTAAAAAAACCACACTTTCAGAAGAGTTTTTATCCCCTAAAACTTCGTAATATATTTTAGCATTATTTTTTTCAAAGTAAGACATTTTGTACCTCCTAATAAGTATATCTATTATTTAGACATCTCTCTTAAACATTCCTCTTTCTATTAATACCATAACTTCTTTAACTACCTCTTCTATATCTTCTTCATTATCATCGTCGAACATAACATATTTAAGGCCTATAAAATTAGATATTCCCATCAAATAAAAACTCATTATTTGTGGATCTAAATCTAGCATTTCCCCATCTTCTTGAGCTTCCATAATACCTTTAGAATACCTATTTGCGAAGTTTTGATAGTAATCTACAAAAAGCTTTTTATCTATATATAAAGATTCCCAAATAATATTGTACACATGTTTATTCTTTTTTATATACTCTAAAAAAGCTCTTAATCCTATTTCTTCTTTCTTTAGTCTGCTCGCATCTTCTGATATATCTACTGCAATCGCTTTTCTAATTTCATGACTATATCTCAAAAGCAAAAATTTATAAAGATTGTATTTATCTTTAAAATATATATAAAAAGTCCCCAGTGCTATATCTGATTCATTTGTAATGTCTGATATAGATGTTCTATGGTATCCCTTTTCATAAAATAACTTTTCAGCTGATTCAACTATTGAATCTAGAGTTTTTTGCCCTCGAGCTGTTTTTGGTATATTAACTATCTTTTTCACTGTTTTACCTCACTATTTCAATATCTTAATTATTTTTATCAAGTCTTTAAATTATATCATACAACTAAGATATTATAGTAATCATTATTTTACGAATTATATTATATTAATATCAAGTTGACTAGAGTTAACAAAGCCTAATGTTAAGGTTATAAAAAGAGCTGGTTTTTCATACATTGAAGCGTGGCCTGACTCAGGAATTATTATATACTCTGAATTCTTCATATAACCATGTAACATCTGCTGCTCTTCTTTTGGAGTTATATAATCATTTTCACTACTCACTATAAGCGTTTTTGTTGTAATGTTTTTTACTTGTTCAGTTAAGTCATGATCTTCTGCACTTATAGTCAGCCTTACCATAGAATCCATAAAATCCTTATTATTAAAAACATTCTCAGTTAAGAGTTTTTTTCTGTTTTCAACCCAAGTTCTATTGTCATTATAAAATTTAGGAGAATAAATTACTGGAATAGTTGTTAAATAATAATTCATTGGATCATTAGCACTTAAATTCCAAGCATCTCCTATATCTTTAAGCCAAGGAGAAGTCCTATGAGATGTATTAAAAAGAACTAATCTATCAATCCTATCTTCATATTTAGTCGCAAAATTTAATGCAACTTCTCCGCCGTAAGATATTCCAAGTATACTGATTTTATCTATCTCCAGAAAATCAAGCAGTCCTTTTATAACTTCAACTTGAGTGTTCTGATCATATTTCTCTTTTACTTTGTCAGATCTACCTTGATCTAGAAAATCAACCAATATAAGCCTATTATCTTGACTAAAAGGTTCTATAAACATATCCCAACTTTTCGTTGACATCATAATCCCATTTAAAACAATTAAAGGTTTTCCTTCACCATATTCTTCAAAATAAATGTTTTTACCGTTAAATTTATAGTATGCCATTTTATCCCTACTTTTTATAAACTAGGCCAGATTCGTAGGCTTCTTTTCTAATTTCATCCCTAAAGTCAGGATGAGCAATACTAATTAGTCTTTCCATTCTCTCGGCTACATTTGTACCTCGAAGTTTTGCCACTCCGTACTCGGTTACAACCATATCTACATCATTTCTTGAAAGTGTAACAGCAGAGCCTCTATTTAAAAATGGTACTATCTTAGATTTTGGTTCTCTTTCACCTGTTTCTGGATTTCTTACCATAGCTGTAGAATGAAGTGCGATAAAACTTCTTCCATTTTTAGCTTCCTGAGCACCAACAGCTGTATCAACTTGTCCTCCAGTTCCACTAAACTGAATATGTCCAATAGATTCTGAGGATACTTGCCCTGATAAGTCTACTTCTAATGCAGTATTTATTGAAACCATATTATCATTTTTGGCAATTATTCGTGGATCATTTACGTAGTTTCCATTTAAGATTTCTACAGATGGATTTTCATCTAAAAAATCATAAAGCTTTTTATTTCCAAGAGCAAATGTACAAACTATTTTCCCTTTATGGAAATTTTTCTTTTTACCAGTTATTACTCCTGCCTCTACTAAATCAACCATACCTGATGTCATCATTTCAGTATGCACGCCTAAATCTTTTTTACCTTTTAGAGAGCTAGCAACCGCATTAGGTATTCCACCTATTCCAAGTTGTATTGTATCTCCATCATTTATAAGCTCAGCAATATGTTCTCCGATTTTCATATCTTTCTCAGTTGGTTCAACGTCTGGCAATGTAGGAACTGGGTAATCTGCTTCCACTAAATAATCAACATCATTATAGTGTATTTCTAAGTCTCCAAAAGTTCTTGGATAATTTTTATTAATCTCCAGTATAACAATATCTGATGCTTCTATTATTTGTTTTTCGTAAGTATTGGAAAGGGATAAAGAAATATAACCATGTTTATCCGGAACACTAGCTGCACCTATATAAATTCTAGGCTCTATATGATGTACTCTTTCAACACCCGCTAAATGTAGATGATTTGGAATATACGATACATTTCCATTTTTATATGCTCTTCTAAGCTCCGGTGTAAAAAACCATCCATCTATATTAAAACTATCTTTATATTTTTCTTTGACAAATTCTCCATTAGCCATAGATAAACAATTAGTAATAGTTACATTTTTAACTTTATCGGCTATTGTATGAATATTATCCATAAATAGTTTTCCTTCTGCAGCACCAAGCCCTGTTACTATTTGATCGTTACTTTTTACTAAATCAAGAGCTTCTTTTATTGTTATGACTTTATTTTTATATGACATTTTATACCTCCTGCAATTTTATCAATAATTATTTTTAAAAAAAGGCAGACTCATCTGCCTTTTTAAATTTATTATGTGCTTTATATTATTTTCCTTCTAGTAGTTCATCCATTGATCTTAATTCGTCTTCTAGTAACCATTCTCCCGCTTTATTTTCGTGAGAAACTTTTGAAAGATTCATTTCTTGTGTACCAGCTCTTAGACCATTTCCAAAGTCTATTACTCCTCCAAATGGATTCTTAATAGGTTCTTTTTCCATTGCGTCCATGAATGACTCCCATGTAATAGGTCCTTCAACTCTTTTTAATCCTTCTGTAAAGAAGTGTGCTGCGATCCAGCCTGTCATTGCATAAACATTGTCTGCATATTCTGGAGTTTTTTCAGCATAAAGCGCTACTGATTCTGCGTTTTCACCTAAAATATCAACCCATCCTAATGCATACACTTCAAATTTACCTGCTATTTCATTAACTACTTGCTCAGCTATAACTGGAGATACATTAACATAAGTTGTTATTATATCTTTATTAACGTTCTGATTTGCAAGTTCTTTAACAATAGTTGGTATTGTTCCTTGAATTGCTGCTCCGATAATGAAATCAACATCAGCATTTTTAATTGTTGTTACTGCAGAAGATACGTCTGTTGCTCCAGCAGTAACCTGCTCTGCAACTAGTTCTACACCAATTTCTTCAGCTTTTAATTTTGCACCTTCATAAAGATCTTTTCCTGCATCGTCATTTGTGTAAATAACACCTATTTTTTTAGCATCAAAGTCTCCTACTGCTCTAGCAACAAAGATTTGACCTTCTGTTACATAAATTGGTTGTACAGGGAATATTCCTCTTTCTCTTCCTTTAGCATCGTCATTATATAGTTGTCCTATACCTGTTGCGAAATAAACTGCAGGAATACCATAATCCTTAACGTCTTCTATTGTTGCTCCTACTACTGGAGTTCCGAAATGTCCAACAAGAGAGAATATTTTATCATCTTCTACTAAAGTTGAAAGCATCGCTTTACCTTTAACAGGATCAAATTCGTCATCATGATGTACAAATTCGATTTTTCTTCCATCTACTCCGCCTTGCTCATTTATATATGCAAAGTAAGATTCTATACCTGCATTAAATGGAGTTCCAACTGGAGCATAATCTCCTGAAGTAGCAGCTGTATTACCAACAACTATTTTGTCATCATATACACCTTGTGCTTGTTCTACATCTTCTTTATCAGCATCCGCATCTGCATCTGTTTCTACACCCGCATTGTTATCTGTTTCTGGTGCATCATCTTTTGATCCACAAGCTGCAAGTGATGTTACAAGAGCAATTGACATTAAAATAGAAATAATTTTTTTCATTTTTTCCTCCTCGATAAGTACGAAAGTACTTAAATTGTTATTTTATATATGTTGTTAAATAAAATACCTTAGTGTTTTCCTAAATATGCTTCAATTAATTTAGGATCTTTTGCTAACTTATCAGCTTTTCCATGTGTGTTAATAGTTCCAAGCTCCATTACATAGCCATAATCAGCTATCCTCAGAGTTTGAGCTACATTTTGCTCAACAATAACTACAGTTGTGCCTTCTTCTTTAATTTCTTTTACAATATCCATTATGTCCTGAACTATTAATGGTGCAAGACCTAATGAAGGCTCATCCAGTAATAAAACTTTTGGGCTTCCCATTAGAGCTCTTGCTATTGCAAGCATCTGCTGCTCTCCACCTGAGAGAGTTGAAGCAACTTGAGTTTTACGTTCACTTAGTACTGGGAAATAACCATATACTCTTTCAAAGTTCTTTTCTATTTTCTCTTTATCAGAAATTAAAAATGCACCTATTTTGAGATTTTCTTCAACAGTTAAATCATGAAATATAGCTCTTCCTTCAGGTGACTGAGCAATTCCTAGCCCTGAAATTTGATTTGCTTCCATATTAATGATTTCTTTCCCGTATAACTTTATTGAACCTTTTGAATCTTCAATTAAACCTGAAATCTTTTTTAGGGTTGTTGTTTTTCCTGCTCCGTTTGCGCCTAAAATAGCTACAACGTCGCCCTCATAAACATCTATATCAACTCCTTTCAAAGCCTTTATAGCTCCGTAGTTTACTTCTAAACCTCTAATCTCTAATGCTAACTGCTTTTTACTCATCTACTTCATCAACTCCTAAATAAGCAGTTTGGACCGCTTTATTTTCTTGTATTTCCGCAGGAGTTCCAATTGCTAATAACTTACCAAAGTTTATAGCGCATATCCTATCAGATACATCCATAACAAGTCTCATATCATGCTCAACAAGTAATATAGCACAATTATATTTATCTCTAATACTTTTAATTAAATTAGATAACTCTATTGTTTCAGTCTCATTAAGCCCTGCAGCCGGTTCATCAAGTATTATAAGTTTTGGCTTAAGCATTAAAGTTCTAGCAAGTTCTACCCTTTTCAGTATTCCGTATGGCAATCCACTAACTAGTCTATCCTTATGCTCTCCTATTAAAAGAAATTCAAGTACTTCTAAAGCTTCCTCTCTTTTCTTTTCTTCTTCTCTTCTTGCTTTTGGGAGCTTTAAAGCTTGACTAAGAACTGAAGCATCAAAATCTATATGTGCTCCAATTAGTACATTTTCCATAACCGTAAGCTCACCTATTAATTCAACATTTTGAAATGTCCTAATTAAGCCAAGATCTATAATCTCATGGACTTTTTTATCAGTTAAGCTATGTACTTTATCATCAATACCTTTAAATAGTATTTCTCCTGAATCTGGTTTGTAAAACTGAGTTATACAATTAAAAACCGTTGTTTTTCCTGCTCCATTTGGCCCAATTAGTCCGTATATTTCTTTTTCTTTTATATTAAAACTCAAAGAATCAACAGCTTTTAGTCCACCAAAGGCAATAGATAAATCTTTAATTTCAAGTACATTATTCTCCTGAAGTGTTTTATTTTGTTCCATCTTCAACACCTCTTTTTTTATTTCTAGTAAACAGTCTTTTTATATCCCTAAAAATACCTACAAGTCCATTAGGATAGAATATTACAACTACTATTATTAATACTCCATTTAATACATAAGACAGATCTTCAAACGCTGGAATTTGCTTAAGTAATAAGTCCGGCACCGCAGTAACAATAAATGCACCAAGTACAGTTCCATAAATAGATCTAAGTCCACCAATAACAACTATGGCTAGAAAATCAAGTGATAATTTCAAACTCCAACTACTTGGATATGAAAACTTAATAAAGTGAACATACAAGACCCCTGCTAAACTTGCAAATATTGTTGCTATAGCAAATGATAAAAGTCTGTATCTAAGTAAGTTAACTCCCATAGCTTGTGATGCCGCTTCACTACCTCTCATAGCATTCATTGCTCTTCCTATTTGTCCACTCATTAAATTATATGTAATTATCATTACAATAACTAAGAATATAACAATAAGATAATAGGTGCTTGCCCTATCGAGAGTAAATCTTCCTAAAAGTGTAGGGTAACCAGCTGACTTACCGCTAAAACCACCGGTAAATTGGTCCAGTTCCTCGAACGTTTTTCTAAGTATTTCCGATACTGCTAAAGTAGCAATTGCAAGGTATAATCCTTCTATTTTTAATGATACAAGTCCAACTAAAATACCTATAATTGTTGGTACAGCTATAGCAAGTAGTAATGATACTTCAAATGGCACATTCATATCTACAGTAAGATATGCTGAAATATATGTTGCTAGTCCCATAAAACCTGCTGTTCCAAGAGATATTAATCCTGAATATCCAAGTAAAACATTAAGTCCCAGTGCTGCAATTGAATAAATTAATGTTCCGCCAATTGTTGTAATATATCCTGCTTTGACTATCCCTAAATTAGCAAGCATTGGCAAAGATGCAAGAGCTAATCCAAATAATATAAAACCAAATTCTGGATGTTTCTTAAATAAATTCTTCATGTCTACACCTTCTTAACGACTTTCTTACCAATTAGTCCATATGGTCTAACGACTATAAATAGTAAGATAAGTATATATAGTATTTGTCCACCCCATACTGATGAAACGTAATATAAAAGTAAATTCCTTGTAATTCCCATTATATATGCACCTAATACTGGTCCATAGAATGTTTGGAAACCTCCGAGTACAACTGCAACTAGAGC
>JAAZDF010000159.1 GCA_012512905.1 Clostridium sp. | reverse complement strand
TTGATATGTTTATAGCTGTAGAATCTAAAGAAGACAAAGGGGATTTAGTAGAGTCTGACCTTACAGATTATAGGGATTATATGGTAAATAATGCAGTAATGTATCCAATGAATATAGCAAAAGTTAATGCATCTAAAGTTGTAAAATATGGTGATTATGTATTTTTTATCATGATAGGTGAGTATGACTCTAGAGACGACGTTACAGAAGAACAAGCACTTATATTTGCAAAAGAGCAAGTAGATAAAGCTGAGAAAATAATAGATAGCTTTTTCAAGTAAAATTATTAGAAATTTAAAATTAAATTTTATTTAGGGAGATTTATATGGTATTTAGCAGTATATTTTTTTTGTTTTATTTTTTACCATTTGTATTGATAGTATACTTTATAGTACCAAGAAAATTCAGGAACTATATACTGCTTATATCAAGCCTAATTTTTTATGCCTGGGGAGAACCTAAATATATTTGGATAATGCTGTTTTCTACATTCCTTGATTATACTTGTGGAAAAAGAATACACTACAATAATGAAAAGAAAAACTTTAAAAAAGCTAAGCTATGGCTTTTAGTTTCTATATTAATAAATCTTTCTTTATTAGGTTTTTTTAAGTACTCAGACTTTATAATTTCTAACTTTAATAATGCTTTAAATACTAATATTCCTTTATTTAACTTAATCTTACCTATTGGAATATCATTTTACACATTTCAAACAATGTCATATACTATAGATCTTTATAGAGGTAAAGTTGATGTTCAAAATAATTTAATCTCTTTTGGAACATATGTGACTTTATTTCCTCAGTTAATAGCAGGTCCCATAGTCAGATATAAAACTGTTGAGAAGGAGATTGATAATAGAATCGAATCTTTTCACTTAGTTTCTGAAGGAATAAAGAGATTTATAATTGGTTTGGCTAAGAAGGTGCTACTTGCAAATAATATAGGGCTAGTTTGGAATAATATATCAAAAGGAAACTATGAATCTTCTGTTTTGATATCTTGGCTAGGAATTATAGCTTTTGGATTCCAAATATATTTTGATTTTTCGGGATATTCAGATATGGCAATAGGCCTTGGGAAAATATTTGGATTTAACTTTTTAGAAAACTTTAATTATCCTTATATGTCTAGAAGTATTACTGAGTTTTGGAGAAGGTGGCATATCTCTCTTGGTAGCTGGTTTAAAGAATATGTTTATATTCCGCTAGGAGGAAATAAAAGAGGACTTAAGGTTCAAATTAGAAATATATTAATAGTTTGGGCGCTAACAGGAATTTGGCATGGAGCTAGTTGGAATTTCCTTGTGTGGGGTATTTATTTTGGACTTATACTCGCTATAGAAAAATTGTTTTTATATGATGTTTTAGAAAAAATACCAGGGATTTTTTCCAGACTATATTCTATTTTCTTAATTTTAATATCATGGGTTATATTTGCTTTTGATTCATTGGAACAATCTTTTATTTTTATGGGTCAATTATTTGGAAAAGAGAGTCTAGCTTTTTACAATAGTGATTTTCTGTATTTGATTACTAGTAATATAATTATGTTAGTAGTTCTCTTTGTAGCATCAACTGATATTCCTAAAAAAATATGGAAATCTTTAAAGAAAAAATATAATCCTAATTTGATTTATATGAGTGAGAATATTTTTTTGTTATTAATATTTATCTTATCAATTTCTTATCTTGTAGATCAGAGCTATAATCCTTTTTTATATTTTAGGTTTTAGGAGGCAGGAATGAAAGAAAAATTTAGAAGTATATTCTTTGCTTTTATAATAATAGTTATAGCTATTTCAAATATAGTTAAACCCGATAAATTATTTTCAAAAAAAGAAAATAGATATTTAAAAGAATTTCCGGAAATAAATAAAGAAGTTATTTTATCTGGTAAGTTTGGTGAAGAGTTTGAAGAGTACACTTCTGATCAGTTTATTTTAAGAGATAAATGGATTACTATTAAAACAATTACAGATCTAGGAATGCTAAAAAAAGATAATGGCAGGGTATATTTTGGTAAAAAAGATTATCTTTTCGAAATAGATAATAAAATAGATGAAAAACAATTTGATAAAAATATTGAGGCTATTAATTCTTTTTCTTATAATATAAATCAATTAGATAAAGATATAAGTGTATCTGCCCTACTTGTACCAAGCAAATCAGAAGTATTAAAAGATAAGCTTCCAGAATTTGCACCAATAATTAGCGAAAAAAATTTATTTAAAAAGTTAGATAAATTTTTAAGTGAGAAAATTAATGTAATAAATCCTATAGCTGATTTCTACGATAAATCTGATGATTATATATATTATAAAACAGATCATCACTGGACTAGTAAGGGAGCATACTACGGATATAAATTTTTCATGGAAAATAAGAATGAAACTCCTTTAGGGAAAGATCAGTTCAGAATAAAAAGTGTTACAAATGATTTTCTAGGTACAACATATAGAAAAGCTAATTACTATAAAGGCCTTCCAGACACTATAGATGAGTATTCTTATAAGGACAAAATAGAATATGGCATTATTGTAAATCAAAAAGAAAAAGTAAACAGTCTTTATGATGAGTCATATTTAAATGAAACTGATAAATATTCATATTTTTTAGGTGGGAATAAAGCTATATTAGAAATAAACACTTCTGAGAAAAACGGAAAATCAATCTTAATTATAAAAGATTCTTTTGCGAATAGCTTTATACCTTTTTTATTAAGTCATTACGAAAATATAGTAGTTATTGATACTAGATACTTTAATAAAAGCATCAAAGAATATATTAGGGAGAACGAAATAAATGAGGTGCTTTTCCTTTTTAATATCAAGAATTTTGTTAATGAAAAATCGATTCAAATACTAAATAAATAACAAAATAGCTAGAATTCATATTAAAGATTATATGACTAGCTATTTTTTAATTATTTAGAGATATAATATAGTTAAAAGAATTTATCTTTTTCCGATAGAAGAGTCCTTCTTAAGTTAGTTTTTAACAGGGATGAGTGGTGAGTAGTTTAGTTGTTCAAACTTTGATACTTTGATATTTCGCTGTTTATTCATTAATTTTATAAGGAGATATATAAATATGAGTAATAAAGAAAGAATTATTGATTATTATAAAAAGTTAGATAGAAGCTATTTTATGGAAGATTACAAAGAGGATTCCCATAGGGATACTCCTTTTCCAATAGGATTTGGACAAACTATATCTCAGCCTAGTTTGGTATTAAAGATGACTTTACTATTAGATATTGAAAAAGATAGTAAAGTTCTTGAAATCGGAACAGGTTCTGGTTATCAAACAGCACTTCTTTCAAAAGCATCTAAGGAGGTTTATACAATTGAAAGAATAAAGGAGCTTTATAAGAAAGCGAAAAACAGATTAAAGAGTGCAGGATATAAGAATATTAAATTTAAACTGGGGGATGGTTCTTTAGGGTGGAGTGAAAATGCGCCTTACGATAGAATAATGGTTACGGCTGCTGCAGAGAAAGTACCGCAAGCGCTGCTGAATCAGCTCGCTAAAAATGGTAAGATGGTTATACCAGTAGGGTCAGGTTTTATTCAAGATCTTTTATTTA
>JAAZDF010000158.1 GCA_012512905.1 Clostridium sp. | reverse complement strand
TTTAAAGATGCAGATAAAATAGTTTTTTGTTTTGAATTTTTAAATACTCTTGAAAAAAAAGAAATAAAAAGTGGAATAGGTGAGCTTATTAAGTATGGACTAATAGGAGATAAGACTATTTTAGACTTTCTTTTGGAGAAAAATCTGAAAAAATTAACTGCAAATAATCTTAAGCATCTAATAAAAAAAGCTATACCAATAAAGGAATATTTTGTTAAAAAAGATTATTTTGATACTGGAATAAGAAATGCTTTAAATTTTGGTCACAGCATTGGGCATGGAGTTGAAATGTTATCCGAGGAAAATATAAGTCATGGAGAGGCTGTATGCCTTGGTATGTTAGCTGAGCTAAAACTTTCTGAAATAAAACTTAATCTAGATAAAGACTTATCAAGCAAGGTTAAAACTATACTTAGCCAATATGAAATCAATGAAAAAACCAAAGTAAAAGATATAGATGAACTTATTTCTCTTATATATAAAGACAAAAAAAATGATGATTTTTTAAGATTTACTCTTTTAGAAAACATTGAAAAACCAGTAAGTAAGATGAAAATAAGCAAAGAAGAATTAGTTAGTGCAATTAAAGAGATATTGGAGTAATAAATTGAAAATATTAGATAAGAAAAATATAAAAGAAATAAAAATAAATAATAAGATATTAGGAAAAGAGCCTATCATGATATCAGGTCCTTGCTCTGTAGAAGATCATGAAACTATGCGAAAAATAGTGAAAGAGTTAAAGTCCTATGGAGTAGACATGATAAGGGCAGGAGCTTATAAACCAAGAACATCGCCCTATGAATTTCAAGGGAAAAAAGAAGAAGGACTAAAAATATTAAAATCTTTAAAAGAAGAATTTAATATGGAAATTTCAACTGAAATCCTTGATATTCGTGATATTGAAAAAGCAAATGATATTATAGATGTTTATCAGGTAGGTTCAAGAAATATGTATAACTATGTACTTATTGAAGAACTCGCAAAAACAGGAAAGCCTATAATACTTAAAAGAGCATTTTCTGCTACTGTAAAAGAATGGCTCTTTGCTGCGGAATATATATTAAAAGAAGGAAATAAAAATGTTATACTTTGTGAGAGGGGTATAAGAACATTTGAAACATCAACTCGGAATACTTTAGATTTAAATAGCGTTTCATTGATCCATAAAAAATATAATATTCCTGTCCTCGTTGACCCAAGCCATGGGACAGGGAATAGAGATTTAGTTTATTCTCTAGCCTTATCTGGAATTTTAGCAGGGGCATCTGGGCTTTTAATTGAAAGTCACATTGATCCTAATAATGCATTATCAGATAAAATTCAGACAGTAGATACAAAACTAATTAATAAAATAATGCAAAGTGTAAAGGAGATATGGAAATACAGATGATAGCGATAGTTATAACACTTATTTTTACCTTAGACCGTTTAACTAAATATTGGGCTACAAAAGTTCTTATGGACAATGAAGGGATATCTATAATAAAAGGGTTTTTTGATTTTTCTTACCTAGAGAATACAGGTGCAGCCTTTGGAATGCTTAGCGGAAAATTAACCTTTTTGACTTTAATCCCAATTGTTGTTTTAGTATTTTTGGCTTACAAATATTATAAAACTAAAACTAAAAATGTTTTACTTAAATTAAGTGGTGGGATGATTGCAGCAGGTGCTCTTGGAAACTTATATGATAGAATTTTTTATGGATATGTTGTTGACTTTATATCTGTCCATTATAAAAATTTATATTATTTCCCAACATTTAATGTAGCAGATATGAGTATAACAATAGGAACTTTTCTTATAATAATTTATGTATTAAAGTATGTGGAAGACTAATGAAAAAATATTATTTTAATATAGATAAAAAACATAAAAATCAAAGATTAGACAAGTTTCTTGGTGATAACATAAAAGGTTTTTCAAGAAGTTTTATGAATAAACTCATTGAAAGTGGAGAAGTTCTTGTAAACAATGAAAAAACAAAATCATCTTATAAAATAAACAGAGATGATTATATAGAAGTTAATATTCCAGAAAAGAAGACCATTGAAATAAAAAAAGAAAATCTACAATTAGATATTATATATGAAAACAAAGACTATTTAATTATAAATAAAAAAGCAGGAATGATTGTTCATCCATCTGATGGAAATACAGAAGGAACCCTTGTTAATGGACTTCTTAACCTAGATATAAACCTATCTGACATAGAGGGTGAAGTAAGACCAGGAATTGTACATAGACTTGATAAAGAGACAACTGGACTAATAGTAGTATGTAAAACTAATGAGATGCATTTAAATTTAAAAAACCAGCTCCTAAATAAAACTATGGATAGGGAATACTTGGTTTTGGTTCATGGAAGAATAAAAGCAGACACTGGAACAATAGAAGCTCCTATTGGCAGAAATAAAAAAGACAGAATTAAAAGAGCAGTAGTTTATGGAGCGAGAGAAGCAAGGTCTGACTTTATAGTTATAAAGAGATTTAAAAACCATACATTTTTAAAAGTTATTCTTGAAACTGGCCGAACTCATCAAATTAGAGTTCATATGTCTCATATAAAACACCCAGTTGTTGGAGATGAAATGTACGGAATTAAAAATGATAAAATTAAAAACCTTATGCTTCATGCCTATAAAGTAGGATTTGATGATTTAAATGGAGAAAGAAAATACTTTTCAAAGCCTATAAATGAAAAATTCAGAAATATTTTAAAAAGTCTTAGTAGAGAGTAAAGCTATCTAGAAGGAGGATAATTATATGAAAAACAATTTAATTTTTAAAAGTAATTTAATGGATGACAAGGCTATTAACAGAGCCTTGAAAAGAATATCTCATGAAATTATTGAGAAAAATAAAGGTGTTTCAAATATTGTTCTGGTAGGAATTAAAACTAGAGGAAAACCTATTTCAAAAAGAATACAAGAAAATATTTTAAAATTTGAAAAAGTTTCAGTTCCTCTTGAAAGTATTGATATAACTCTTTATAGAGATGATTTAGAAGAAGACTATGAATATCCTAATATAAGCAGTAGAAAAATTGGGACAAGTATAAAAGATAAACACGTAATACTTATAGATGATGTTATATATACAGGAAGAACTGCAAGGGCTGCCCTTGATGCGGTTACTTCAAATGGTAGGCCGAAAACAATACAACTTGCAACCTTAATAGATAGAGGGCATAGAGAACTCCCAATCAGACCTGATTTTGTTGGGAAAAATATTCCAACATCAAAAAAAGAAATAGTAAAAGTATCTCTCATTGAAACAGATGGAAAAGATTCTGTGGATATTTATGAGAAGTAGATATAAGATGGATTTGCTTGTCGAGTCCATTTTTTTAATTGAAACAAATGTGAAACTTGTGATATTATAGACTATATGACAATAGAGATAAATGTTGAAATACGGGTAAATCTACATATAAAAGGAAGTGTGATATATGAAAATAGTTTCATGGAATGTTAATGGTCTTAGAGCTATTATGAAAAAAGGTTTTAAAGAAAGTGTAATAGAGCTAGATCCTGATATTTTATTTATACAAGAAACTAAAATGCAAGAAAATCAAATTACAGAAGAAATCTTACTTAAAGACCTTGGTTATAGCCTTGCTATGCACTCAGCTGAGAGAAAAGGATACTCTTCTGTTGCAGTTTATACAAGAGTACCAGTTGATGAGGTAATTTTAGGATCAGGTTTTCCTGAGTATGATGTAGAGGGTAGGGTAATAAGAGTAGAGAAAGGTAATTATTCTATTTTCGGTATATATTTTCCAAACGGTGGTCAAGGTGAAGAAAGAATGGATTACAAGATTAGATTTTATGAAGACCTTCTTGGAGAATTTATAAATTTAAAAGAAAAAGGAAGAAAAGTAATTATAACGGGTGATTTTAACGTTGCCCATAAAGAAATAGATCTTAAAAATCCAGATACAAATAGAGAAACATCAGGATTTCTTCCAATAGAAAGAGATTGGTTTACAAAGCTTTTAGATTCTGGTTTTCATGATATTTATAGAGAAAGAAATCCAGAAAAAGTTATATATACATGGTGGAATTATAGGTTTAAAGCAAGAGAGAGAAATGCTGGTTGGAGAATAGACTATTTTATAGTGTCAGATAATATGGTTAACGACGTATTGGATGCTAGAATATACAATGAGATATATGGATCAGACCACTGCCCACTTTCGATAACTATAAGTGAGGAATTATAATGGAATTTAATTTAATAGCTACATGTGCTTTTGGTCTTGAAAAAATACTAAAAAATGAACTAATAGAACTTGGATATGATGATTTTAAAGTTGAAAATGGAAGAGTACACTTTAAAGGCGATGAAATGGATATCGCAATATGTAATATCCATTTAAGAACTGCAGAAAGAGTACTTATAAATTTAAAAGAATTTAAAGCACTAACTTTTGATCAACTTTTTGAAGAAACAAAAAGCATTGATTTTGGGGAGTTAATACCTATAGATGGTAAGATGCATATTATAGGGAAATCAGTACGAAGTAAACTTTATAGTGTCCCAGACTGCCAGTCTATAGTTAAGAAGGCTGTGGTGGAATCAATGAAAAGAACTTACAATATGAATACATTCTCTGAGACGGGCCCTGTTTATAAAATTGAAATAGGGATTCTTAAAGATATTGCAACCCTTACAGTAGACACCTCTGGTGTAGGGCTACATAAAAGAGGATACAGAGAGCATTCTGGAGCAGCACCTTTAAAAGAAACTTTAGCTGCAGCTCTTGTGTACATAGCAGGTTATGAGGGAAAAAGAACCCTGATAGATCCTTTTTGTGGGTCTGGAACAATTTTAATTGAAGCTGCTATGATCCTTAAAAATATTGCACCAAACGCAGATAGAACTTTTGTATCTGAAACTTGGCCAAGCTTTCCAAAAGATATATATGACCAAGTTAGAGAGGGAGCAAAAAGGCAGATAAAGGATACTGAAATTATGCTTTATGGGTATGATTTAGATTCATATGTAATTAGTACTGCAAAAAATAATGCGAAAAAAGCAGGTGTTTTTAGTAATATTTTCTTTGAGCAAAAAAACTATATGAATTTAAATATAAAAGAAGATAATGTAATGATAATTACTAACCCACCCTATGGTGAGAGAATGGGAGATATTAAGACTATTGAAAGGCTTATAAGTAGATTAGGTAGAGAAAAAGCAAAAAAAATAGATGATGAGTATTTTATCTTATCTCCTCACACAGGCTTTGAAAGAATATTTGGATTTAAAGCTGATAAAAACAGAAAACTTTATAATGGTAGAATTCAGACATATTATTACCAATATTTTGCAAATAAAAGAGGCAATTAATGAAAAAAGTATGTGTTATTTTTAATGGTGGAACTATATCTATGAAGCTTGATGAAAAGCTTAAAGCAGTAGTTCCATCTTTAACGAGCGAAGAAGTAATGAATATGGTTACCGGAATTGAAGATCATGCGGAAATTATTTCACATACTTTCAGTCAAGTACCTAGTCCTCATATGACAATGGATAAAATTATGGAGCTTAAAGATCTAACAGAAAAGTTTTTAAAAGAAGAGGATATATATGGGGTAGTTATAACTCATGGGACAGATACTTTAGAAGAAACAGCTTTTTTATTTGATTTAACTTTGGATACAAATAAACCAGTTGTTTTCACAGGAGCAATGAGAAGTGGATCTGAGCTTGGATATGATGGACCAAGTAATCTTGCCCAATCTATTGTTACGGCTTCTTCTGAAGAATCAAGAAATAGAGGAGTCCTTGTTTGCTTGAATGGTGAATTAAATTCAGCATCTGAGGTAACTAAAACAAATTCCCTTAGTTTAAATGCATTTAGAACACCAAACTTTGGACCTCTTGGAATTGTTGATAACAACAGAGTTATTTATTATAGGAATATTTCAAGTAAAGAAACTTTAAGTATAAATGCTTTAAATAAAAATGTATCTCTTGTAAAAACAGTAGCTGATATGGACTCAAGTTACCTTGATTTTATTATAGAAAATGGAACAGAAGGAATAGTAATTGAAGCTCTTGGAAGAGGAAATATAACACCTAAAATGGTTCCTGGAGTCCAAAGAGCAGTTAAAGAGAATATTCCAGTGGTAATTGTTTCAAGATGCTATGAAGGAAGAGTATACGGTACATATGGATACTTGGGTGGTGGAAAAAACCTTAGAAATATAGGAGTTATATTTGGAGATAGTTTACCTGGTCAAAAAGCGAGAATTAAACTTATGGTAGGTCTTTCCTATTTTAATAGCATAAAAGAAATAAAAGAGTGGTTTGAAAGAGACTTATATATAGAAATTTAAAAATATACAGCAGACGGAGGAAATATGATTAAAAGTATGACAGGATATGGAAAGTCGAGCCTTAATAGTGACGAGCATATTCTAGAAGTAGAGATAAAAACTGTAAACCATAGGTATTTAGATATTAATATAAGGATGCCCAAAAGTTTACTTCCTTTAGAACATAAAATAAGAAAAGAAATATCATCGAAATTAAAAAGAGGAAAAATTGATGTGTTTATAAATTATTTTGATCTTTCAGAAAATGATAGCCTTATAAATTATGATAAGGGCCTTGCAGGTTCTTATATAAATACTTTAAAAGAGCTTTCAAATAGCTTTGATATAGAAAATGATATAAAAGTATCTCTTATTTCAAATTTTCCAGATGTTATTTATAAACTAGACAAAGAAATAAATCTTGACTTTGTGTGGTCATCATTAAAAACCGTATTAAATCTAGCTATAGATAATGTTTATTCTATGAGGAAATCTGAAGGACATAACATGAAAATGGATATGGAAAAAAATGCAAATGAAATTATAAAACTTATAAATATTATAGAAGAAAAAGATCTTAATGTTATACCCTTATACAAGGAAAAGCTTATTAGAAAAATAGAAGATTTAAAATTAGATTCGCCTGTAGATGAAAATAGAATAGCTCTTGAGGTAACTCTTTTTGCTGATAAATCTAGTATAGATGAAGAGGTAGCAAGACTTAAAAGCCACATGGATTTATTTTTTAAATATTTAGAAGATGATAGTGATGTTATTGGAAGAAAACTTGACTTTTTAGCTCAAGAAATGAATAGGGAAGCAAATACAATAACATCTAAATCTGTAGATATGGAAATTACAAATAATACTTTGGAAATTAAAAATCATATTGAAAAACTTAGAGAACAAATGCAAAATATAGAGTAAAGGTAGGGTGTTATGATTAAACTTATTAATATAGGATTTGGAAACATTGTAAATGCAAATAAAATTGTATCTATTGTAAGCCCCGAATCAGCTCCAATTAAAAGAATAATAAAAGAAGGAAAAGACCGAGGAATGCTTATTGATGCAACTTATGGTAGAAGAACTAGAGCAGTTATAGTTACTGATTCAGATCATATAATACTTTCAGCAGTGCTCCCAGAAACAGTTGCTCAAAGATTAAATGTAAAAGGAAACTTTGAGGAGGAATTAGATGAATAAGGAAAGAGGCCTTCTTCTTGTAATATCAGGTCCTTCTGGAGCAGGGAAGGGAACAGTTTGTAGAGCTTATATAGATAAATGTAAAAAAGTATGGAACTCTGTCTCAGTTACTACAAGAAAGCCAAGGCAAGGTGAAGTTGAAGGGAAAAGTTATTTCTTTATATCAGAAGAAGAGTTTAAAAGAAAGATTAAAGAAAATGACCTTTTGGAATATGCTGAAGTTTATGGTAATTTTTATGGAACACCAAGAAAAGAAGTTGAAGAAAAATTAAAACAGGGTATAGACGTAATTCTTGAAATAGATATTCAAGGAGCATTAAACATAAAGAAAAATACTGAAGATGGTGTATTTATATTTATATTACCCCCATCGATGGAAGAACTTAAAAATAGGATAGTTGGAAGAAAAAGTGAAACAAAGGAATCTTTAGTTGAAAGGTTTACATCAGCCTATAAAGAAATAAACTATGTTTCTAGCTATCATTATGTTATTATAAACAATACAGTAGAAGAAGCATATAAAGATTTAAGTAGTATAGTAAGAGCTGAAAAGCTTAAAGTTAGTAGAGTAAATAATACAATATTAGCTTCTTTAAGGGAGGAAAATTTAAATGAATTCACTAATTGAACCAACAGTACAAGAACTTTTAGATAAAGTTGATAATAGATTTAGGCTTGTAACAATAGCTTCAAGAAGAGCAAGACAGATTATTGGAGGCCAAGGGCCACTTACGGATACAGATAGTTTAAAACCACTCACTATAGCAGTGAATGAAATTAACGAAGGCTTTATTGAATATGAGACTATAAAAGACGGAGAGAAATAAAATGAAAAATGTTGTAATTGGAGTAACAGGTGGTATAGCTGCATACAAGGCATTAGATGTTGTATCGGCTCTTAGAAAACTTGATATAAATGTAAATGTTGTTATGACAAAAACTGCTCAGGAATTTGTAAATTCATTAAGTTTTCAATCTCTGAGTCAAAACCCAGTTATTACAGATAATATTATGGAACCTGATCCTTCAAAAATTGCGCATATATCTTTAGCGCAAGAGGCTGATTTAATAATAATTGCACCTGCAACAGCAAATATGATAGGGAAAATGGCTAATGGAATAGCAGATGATTTTTTATCTACAATGATATTAGCGACAGAGGCTCCAATTTTAGTAGCACCAGCGATGAATACAAAGATGCTTAATAATATTGCAACTCAAAGAAATATAAAAACTTTAAAAGAATTTGGACATGAGTTTGTATCTCCTGGATCTGGAAGACTGGCTTGTGGGGATGTAGGAGAGGGAAAACTTGCTACCCCAGCTGAAATTGTAGACAAAGTTGTTTGGATGTTAAATAAGAATAAGGACGACTTTAAAGGGAAAAGAGTTATTGTAACAGCAGGTGGAACAGAAATCAAAATAGATCCTGTAAGAAATATCACTAATAATTCTTCTGGAAAAATGGGAATAGCTCTTGCAAAAACTTTAAGTGAAAGAGGCGCTGATGTTTCTTTGATATATGGAAATATAAAAAGTGAGCTTCCAGCAAAAGTTAAATTAATAGAGGCTAAGACTAATAGTGAAATGAGAGAAGCGGTTTTACACTTATATGATGATGCAGACTATGTATTTATGGCAGCTGCTGTTTCAGATTATAAAGCTCGCTTTGTTTCTAAAGAGAAACTGAAGAAAAAGTCAGAAGGTTTGACTATAGAACTAGTTGAAGATAGGGATATCCTAAAAGAACTTGGAGAAAAGAAAAAGAGTCAGGTACTTGTAGGTTTTGCAGCAGAATCAAGTAATTTAGTTGAAAATGCAAAAGGTAAACTTGAAAATAAAAACTTGGATTTTATAGCTGGAAATGACATATCAGATGGTAAAGCTTTTGGTAAAGATGAAAATAGAATAATTTTGATAGATAAACAAGGAGCGCAAAATGACCTAGGACTTCTTTCAAAATATGAAACAGCTAATAAAATATTAGACTTTGTAATAAAAAGCTAAGTTCATAGTAAATAAAAAAGAGAAGGCAGAGCCTTCTCTTTTCTATTTAAGACTGTTTTCTTGGGGAATAATTTTAAATCTTAAATATGTCTTATCATACTATCTATCTATTTATATTTATTTTAAGTCTCTTTTTGTTTTGTCAACTTCAGGATGGACAGACTTATCTACGCCTTCTTCTCTACGTCTCGAAATTTTATCAATTTCGGGATGCATGGACTTATCTACCCCTTCTTCCCTATGTCCCGGAATTTTATCAATTTCAGGGTGCATAGATTTGTCTACGCCTTCTTCAGTATGACCTAGAGCATCACCTACCTCAGGATGCATATATTTGTCAACTCCTGGATGACTTTCTTTTATCCTTGTATCTAAAGCGGTTCTGTACCTCATATCTACTCCTGAATCTTGAAATTTGGCATGTATATCTTCTTTTAAAATAGAGTTGTTTCTTCTAAAGACTTCCTCTATTTGATGTTTTTTCAATAAACTAGTTTCTACAGAAATTATTGTATAGCCAAGATGTAAGCTCTTTTCATATATTTCTGCATCTTCTCTAATAGTTCCCAATCTTTCAAGAGATTCCATTGGAGTAACAGCTTCAGCGGCTAAATCATATCTCATATTTGTAGCTAAAGGACCTGCTCCAACAACAGGAAAAGTATCAATAATTCTATGAGCTTCAAGGCCGAAAATAAGCCCCTCCATTCTTGTACCCTCTTCTATTGTTTGGTCTTTTTTATAAATACCATTTGGATCTTCATTTGTATCTCTTTCTAAAAGATATCTATGTTGGATCTCATCTTTTTTAAATATAGAAAAATCTTGATTTAAATAACCCATATCACGTAGTTCTTCCATTGCTCTAACTGCATCTAGTTCATCTTTAAAAATACCTACTACAGTACTCATTTTTTCTTTTTCCTCCTTTAATTTAATAATTTAATATCAAATTACTTATCTTTAAATTAGCTTCTTTTTTAACTTGTACTTATATTATATAAAGAAAAAAAGAATATTGTATAACTACAAAATGAACTATTATATAATAATATAACAACAAAATACTACATTTATTATGAAATTGTTAACTAGACATAATCATTTTATTACAAAAAAATAATTACAATAGGTATCTCATATCTAATATATGTTATAATTTAACTTATAATACACAGTAATAAAGGGAGGTATCCATGAGATTTTTTTATTTGTTTTCACCTATACTATTTATCGGTATATTTATACTTGGTATAATTTTACCTCTTTTTATTGGAGTCTATGTTTATAATGATGCTGACAAAAGAGGAATGAACCCCCTATTATGGCTCTTAATTGTTGTCTTAGTACCTGGTTTTATAGGATTTATTCTTTACTTAATTTTAAGATCCAGTACACAACTAGATAAAAAATGTCCTAACTGCAATAGCTATATAGACCGAGGATATGACGTTTGTCCTAATTGTCTTTTTCCTTTTGAAAATAGAGATGAAATATATAATGAGAACACAAAAAAAAGAAACACGCTTTTAATTATCTTACTTATATTAATATTAGCGCTTCCGATCTTAATTATTTTAGGAATAGTTTTCTTTAATTTTACAAATATAAAAAACTATGAAGAGGTAGTTTTTCAACTTAGAATTATGAGAAACTTTATGATATAATGATTCATAGAAAATAGATTTAATTTACTTTAAAGGGAGATTAGTCTCCTTTTTTATTTGTTGATATATAGGTTAAAAACTTAAAGGAGGTTTACTATGTTTGCTGAAATTGTAATAAATAATGAGTCTTTTAGTACTGATATGCTTTTTACTTATAAAGTTAAAGAAGGTACTAAGGTCAATATAGGGCAAAGAGTTAAAGTTCCTTTTGGCAATTATAAAACTATGCCAGATGGCTTTGTAATAGATTTAAGAGAAAGTTTTGATGGAGATTTAGATAAATTAAAAGAAATTGAGTATATTTACGATGAAATTTATTTTGATAAATCAGGTGTTGATTTAATAAAAGAACTTAGAAAGAGATACTTAGCATCATATCTTGATGGAGTAAAACTATTAATCCCTAAAGATGTTTTGAGGGGGATGAATTTTAAGATAAGACAGGTTTTATATCCAGGAAAAGCTTTAGAAGGAAGTTTCAAAAGTGAAAGATATCAAACCATATATGAAAAAGTTGAGAAATCTAAAGGTAAACTTATAAGAAATGACTTAGGAAAACAAGGTTTTTCTCTTAGTTCAATAAATACTATGATAAAACATGGTTTTCTAGAATTAATAGATGAGAAAGATCAAAGATATAATGTTGAAAGTTATAAAAACTATAAGGAACCTACTTTAAACTCTGAGCAAACAAATGCTGTAGAGACAATACTTAAAAACAAAGGAACATACTTACTTCATGGTATAACAGGCTCTGGCAAAACAGAGATTTTTCTTTATATTATTAAAAAAGCAATTGAAAAGAATGAGGATAGTATCGTTCTTCTTCCAGAGATTAGTCTTACTCCTCAAATGATTGAAAGATTTAAAGGAAGATTTGGAGAAAATATAACTGTATATCATTCAAGACTAAGTCCAGGAGAAAGACATGACGAGTGGCACAGGGTAAAACAGGGGAAGGTTAAGGTTGCTATAGGAGCAAGATCTGCATTATTCTTACCTTTTAATAACCTTAAGAATATTATAATTGATGAAGAGCATGAAAAAACATATAAATCAGATATGAATCCTAAGTACGATGCGAGAGAAGTCTCTGAGTTTATGAGTAAATACAATGAGGGCACTTTAATACTTGCATCAGCAACGCCCTCTGTTGAAACATTTAAAAGAGCAGAAGATAAAGAAATAACTCTTATAGAACTTAAAAACAGGGCTACAAAAAGTCTTTTACCTGAAATGGAAATTATAGATATGAGACAGGAACTTAAGTCAGGAAACAAGTCAATTTTCTCTCATAAATTGAGAAATAAAATCCAGGAAAAACTTGATAAAAATGAACAAATAATACTTTTCTTAAATAGGAGAGGATTTTCATCATTTGTATCTTGTAGATCTTGTGGCTATGTATTTGAGTGTGATAGGTGCGATATTAGTCTTACATACCATAGAGGAGGAAAACTCCTTTGTCATCAATGTGGATTTAGTAGATTTCTGCCAAAAACTTGCCCAAGTTGTAAATCTAAATATATAAAACAATTTGGAACAGGTACAGAAAGAGTTGAGATGGAAGTTAGAAAGTATTTCCCTAAAGCTAAAACGATCAGAATGGATGGAGATACGACAAAAGGTAAAAACTCATACGATACAATGTATAATGATTTTAAATCAGGAAGAAAAGATATACTAATTGGCACTCAAATGATAAGTAAAGGACTAGATTTTAAAAATGTTACATTAGTTGGAGTTTTAGCTGCAGATTTATCTTTAAATATGCCAGACTATAGGTCATCAGAGGATACTTTTCAGTTAATTACCCAGGTATCAGGAAGATCTGGAAGAGGAGAAAAAGAGGGAGAAGTGATTGTCCAAACATATTCTCCAGAAAACAAAGCAATAATAAATGCAAAAAACTATGATTATGATTCATTTTATAGGGATGAGATTATTAAAAGACAAGCTTTAAATAATCCACCTTTTTCAAAAATTTATGAAATAGCCTTGTCCTCAACATCAAAGAAACTGCTTGTAGATAACATAAAGATAGTTGGAGACTTAATAAAGGATAAATTAAAAGACAAAAGTGATATAATAATATTAGGACCAACTTCAAACTTAATAGGCAAAATTAATAATAATTATAGGTGGCATATTATATTAAAAGGCAATATATCTTATGAGCTTGGAGCAAAAATTAAAGATTTAGTTTATAAAACATTAAGAAAACATCAAAGAAAAATAAAAATAAATATAGACATTAATCCAACAAGTTTAATGTAGAAAGAAGGAAAAAATGGCACTTAGAAACTTAAGAATAGTACCAGATAGTATTTTAAGAAAAAAGGCGAAACATGTACGAGAGCTAGATAAAAGGACTATAACTCTTATAAAAGATATGTATGACACAATGAAAAATGAAGAAGGAATAGGACTTGCAGCGCCTCAAGTTGGAATTTTAAAAAGAATATTTGTAGTTGGCTTAAATGACCATAAATATGAATTCATAAATCCTGAAATTATAGAGATGTCAGGTGAGTATTTAGATGTTGAAGGATGTCTTTCAATACCAGGAGAAAGTGGTGTTGTTAAAAGAGGAGATTATATAAAAGTAAAAGCTACAGATATAGATGGAAAAGACTTTGTAATTGAAGCAAGAAATATGTTAGCAAGAGTAATACAACATGAGAATGACCATTTAAATGGAGTTCTTTTTACTGATAAATTAGAAGACGTAGATGAAGATTTTGAGCGTGAAATATTTGAAGAAGAAGAATTGATAAGCTTTAAGTATATATAGATATTTACAAAGGAGAAAATAATTTGAATATAGTTTTTATGGGAACCCCAGAGTTTTCAGTACCATCATTAAAAGAATTAGATGAAAAGTTTGATATAAAGCTAGTGGTTACTCAGCCTGATAGAAAAAGAGGTAGGGGTAAAAAAGTAATTCACTCAGCTGTTAAAAAAGAAGCATTAAAAAGAAATATTAGAGTTATTACACCTTCAAAGATAAGAGAAGACAAAGAAGCTATAGAAACTATAAAGGAAATAAATCCAGATTTTATTGTTGTTGTAGCTTATGGGCAGATTTTAAGTGAAGAGATTTTAAATATCCCGAAATATGGGTCTATTAACCTACATGCCTCACTTCTACCAAAGCTAAGGGGAGCTGCCCCACTTAACTGGGCATTAATAGAAGGTCACAAAGAGACAGGAAATACAACTATGTACATGGAAAAAGGTTTAGATACGGGGGACATGCTTTTAAGAGATGTTTTAGAAATAGATGATAGCATGAATGTAGAAAGTATCCATGATAGTCTTAGTAAAAGTGGCGGAAGTCTATTAATAGAAACCCTTGTAAAAATTAAAGAAGGTTCTATAAAAAGAAAAAAACAAGACGATTCAAAAGCAACATATGCTAAGATGATTGATAAAGATTTACAAGAAATAAATTGGAATAAAGATTCTAATGATATAAGAAATCTTATTAGAGGACTCTCACCTTATCCAGGATCATTTTCTTTTCTTGGAGAAGATAGGGTCAAAATACTTGCTTCTGAAATAGGGACAGATAATGAAAACAATAAATATGAACCTGGAGAAATTATAAAAGTAAGTAAAGAAGGAATTCTTGTAAAAACGAAAAATGGATCACTTCTAATTACAAAAGTTCAGTTTCCAAATAAAAAACCTATGATGGTTTCAGATTATTTAAATGGAAATGAAATTTTGGAGAAAAAATTTGAAGGACGGGGATAATAATGCCAATTTTTGGAATTGATTTAACATTTATTGTACTTATACCTGCTATGATTCTTGCAATGTATGCGCAGTCAAAGGTTCAAAGAACTTATGATACTTATTCAAGAGTAGGCCTTAAAAGCAATATGACAGGAGCTGAAGTAGCTAGGACTTTACTAGATAATTCAGGCCTTCATGAGGTTAAAATTGAGAGAGTGAGAGGAAATCTTACAGACCACTATGATCCAAGAACTAAAGTTTTAAGACTTTCAGATTCTGTATATGCTAATAGATCAATTGCAGCAGCAGGAGTTGCTGCTCACGAATCAGGGCACGCTATACAAGATAAGGAAAGATATGCACCACTTAAACTAAGGGGAGCAATGGTTCCACTTGCATCAATAGGCTCAAGGTTTTCTATGATACTATTTATAGCAGGACTTTTCTTTTCTGAGACGCTTATAAGTGTGGGTATAATACTTTTTTCAGTTACGGTGTTGTTTCAATTAATTACTCTTCCAGTGGAGTTTGATGCATCTAATAGAGCTTTACAGGTTCTAGAAGGCTATCAGATAATGGAAGATGGGGAAGTTAAAAAAGCAAAAAAAGTTCTGGACGCAGCAGCACTTACTTATGTAGCAGCAGCATTTACAGGAATTATGAGCTTATTTAGACTTATACTTATACGAAATAGAAGAAACAATTAGGAGAAAAATATGAAATCTAATGCAAGAGAGATATCTGTGCGTATATTAGATAATGTTTTATATAAAGGGGCATATTCAAACATTGCTTTGAATACTGCCTTTTCTTCTGCAAATCTTGACCCATTAGATAGCGGGCTTGCTGCAGAGATAGTATATGGAACATTAACTTATTTATATACTTTAGATAAAATAATTGAAATGAATACTAATATGCCTATAGATAAAATAGATAAAAAGGTATTAAATATTTTAAGAAGCGCTATCTATCAAATTAAATACTTAGATAGGGTTCCCGAGTATGCTGTTATAAACGAAGCAGTAGAAATTACAAAAATAGATAATAAAAAAGCAAGTGGATTTGTTAATGGAGTCCTTAGAGGATATCTTAGAAATCAAAATAAAAAAATGAACTTTAAAAATGAAAAAGAAGAACTTTCGGTTACAGAGTCATTTCCAATATGGCTAATTGATCTTTTAAAAGACCAGTATGGAAGTGAATATACTGATATAGTAAAAAGTTTAAATGAGAGAGGAAATATAACCCTTAGAGTAAATACTTTGATTTCATCAGTAGAAGAAGTATTAGAAAACCTTTTAGAAGAAGGCTTTGAGGCAAAAAAAACAGATATATCTCCTTATGGAATAGAAATTATATCTGGCAAAAATATATTTAATTTAGATTTGTTTAAAGATGGAAAGATAATCGTTCAAGATGAGAGCTCTATGCTCGTTGGACCAGAACTGATAAATGAAATGAATGATAGCTATATTGATATGTGCAGTGCCCCAGGCGGCAAAGTTACTCACATAGCAGAGTTAACAGAGGATGCGAAAAACATCTATGCTTTTGATATTTATGATAATAAGATAAAACAAATAAAAGAAAATAAGAGTAGATTAAAGATTAGTTCAATAAAAGAAGAAAAAAGAGATGCAAGAATTATTAGAGAAAATCTAGAAGAAAGTAGCTCTGTACTTTTGGATGCTCCTTGTTCAGGTATTGGTATAATTAAGTCAAAACCTGAGATAAAATATAATATAAATCTTGAAAAAATAGAAAGTCTTATAAAACTACAAAGACAGCTACTAGAAGCTGCTGATAAATATGTTAAAAAGGGATCCTTTCTTGTTTACTCAACGTGTACTTTAAATAAAAGAGAGAACGAAGAAAATATCAGATGGTTTTTAAAAAATCATCCTAATTATGAGCTAGTGGAGCCTAAATTTAAAGACTCAGAAAACATTTTAACTTCTGATGAATATTTAAAAACTATTTTACCAACAGCTACTATGGATGGGTTTTTTATAGCTAAACTTAAAAAACTAGAATATTAATAAAATTGTGTTAAAATAACTATAGTTTTATTTATGGGAAGAGGAGTAATTATGAAAAATATATTTGATTTATCTTTAAATGAGCTTAAAACTTGGTTTAAAGATAATGGGGAAAAACCTTTTAGGGCATCTCAAGTTTTTGATTATTTATATAATAATGTTTATACTTTTGATGAAATGCTTAATATAAATGTGAAGGCAAGAGAAAAATTAAAAGATAGTTTTAATATATTTCTTCCTGAGATTTTAGACAGTAAAAAGGCAAAAGATGGAACTGTAAAAATGCTTCTTTTATTAGAAGATAAAAATATTATAGAAACAGTAATTATGAAATATTCATATGGATATTCTGTATGTGTAAGCTCACAGGTTGGATGTAAAAGAGGATGCGATTTTTGCGCTTCTACAAAAGGTGGACTTGTGAGAAATCTTACAAGTGGAGAAATCTTGTCTCAAGTTATAGTGGCGGGAAACTTTGTTAGTGATAGAATAGGAAATATTGTACTTATGGGAAGTGGGGAACCATTAGACAATTACGATAATGTGATTAAGTTTATAAATCTTGTAACATCAGAAAATGGACTTAATATATCACAAAGAAGTATAACCTTATCCACATGTGGTATAGTTCCAAAAATTTATGATTTAGCAAAAGAAAATCTAAAGATAACTCTTGCAGTTTCACTTCATGAGGTAACTGATGAAAAAAGAAAAATAATAATGCCTGTTGCTAATTTGTATACTATTAATGATATAATAAAGTCTATAAGGTATTATATAGAAAAAACTGGTAGAAGAGTTTCAATCGAATATGCCCTTGTCCAAAATAGTAATGATAGCAAAGAGGATGCTCTAAAGCTTTCAAAACTAGTTAAAGGGCTTAATATCCATGTAAACTTAATACCAATTAACGCAATTAAGGAGTTAATTTATATACCTTCATCTCACGAAGATATAGAAGGATTTAAAAAAGTTCTTATGGATAATGGAGTAGAAACAACTGTTAGGCGTGAGATGGGATCTGATATTGATGCAGCTTGTGGACAGCTTAGAAGAAGTTATTTGGAAATTAATGATTAGTAGGAGAAGTTTATGATTAAAAAGGTTTCTGACATTGGTAATTTACGGGAATTAAATGAGGATTCTTATGGGGTTTTAGAAAAAGAACATTATAATGTTTTTATTGTTTGTGATGGTATGGGTGGTCATAACGCAGGAGAAGTTGCAAGCGACATGGCTAGGGATATTATTTTAGAGCATATGGATAATATGTTTTCTAAAAAAAATCCTTTAGAGACATTAATTAAAGGCACTCTTATAGCGAATGAAGAAATTTATTCATATTCAAAAACTAAGTATGAGCTACATGGAATGGGTACAACAGTAACAAGTGTTCTTTCATTTAATAAAAATATTTTTGTAGCCCATGTAGGGGATAGTTCGTTTTTTAGAATAAGGGATGAAAAAATAGAAAAACTGACAAAAGATCATTCTTATGTGCAAGAACTTGTAGATCTTGGGAAAATAGCTATGGATGAAGCAAAATCTCATCCAAATAAAAATATCATTACAAGAGCTGTAGGAACAAATGAAAAACTTAAAATAGATTCTTTTAAACTAGAAATATCCGAAGACGATATTTATATTTTAAGTACAGATGGGCTTACAGATTATCTTTCTGAACAAGAGATTTTGAAAATTATACTTGAAAACAAAGACATAGGCATAGCGATGCAAAACCTAGTAGATCTTGCTAAAGATAGAGGCGGGAAAGATAATATAACCATATTAATATTTGGAGGAGAAGCACTAAAATGATAGGGAAAATTTTAGGAAAAAGATATGAAATAGTAGAATTAATAGCTGAAGGAGGAATGTCGAGAGTTTATAAAGCTAGAGACACGAATCTTAATAGATTTGATGCTATTAAAGTTTTGAATGAAGAGTTTGCAAAAGATGAGGATATACTCGAAAG
>JAAZDF010000157.1 GCA_012512905.1 Clostridium sp. | reverse complement strand
GTATAATGCCTTTAATATTTACTGGTGAACAAGTTGCCGCTACCCCCACTTATGGAGAAAATTGGCAACCTCAGGTAAACCAGCAAATTAAAGATTTAGAAAAGAAAAATGAGGAGATTTTAAGTAAACAGACCGAAGATTCTTTTGATGGAATTTTTACGGTTTCCATGAATGAAAGTGAAATCGAACGTTTAGAGTATCACTTAAAACAAGACATCAAACCTCCAGGAATCAATAATTTTTATAATAATTTAGTGGGAGCATCTGCTCTAAATGGACTCCTCGGAATTTTTGTAGCTATTCATGCCAGCGCTATGGTATCCAAAGAATTTAACATGGGAACCATTAAACTATTACTTATCCGCACCCAATCTCGGACTCAGATCTTAACTGCTAAATTGATCACCACCATCTTATATGCAATCTTTTATTACCTGGTGCTTCATTTATCCACTAGTCTAATCTCGATTTTTACGGTCTCAATGAACCCCACATCGGACTATGTTTTTATGGGTATGGGCGGAATTTATCATCACGTGAACTTCTTCTCCTACTTCGCAGGTCTTGTAGGTAGTAATCTAGTTTATCTGATTATAATTGCTACGTTGGCTTTTACCTTGTCTACTGCAACACGAAACACAACCATATCTTTAGGGGCTACCTTGGGAACAATTTTTCTTGGACCAACGCTGGCTTTTTATCTTGACACAAAAACAGAACTCGCCAAATACCTCCTCATGGCCAATTGGAACTTAGAAAACTTCCTACCTGGAAATTTTTCACCAGTCGAAGGTGTAAGTCTTGCCTTCTCGGCCACCATTAATACAATTTATGTGGTACTGATGATTGTTATAGCCTATTATGCTTTTAATAAAAAAGATGTGATGGCATAAATTTTAGCTCAGATTTCCTTATCCTTTTTATTAGATTTTAACTGAGTCAAAAAGATAAATAATTGATAAATAATATATCCTTTCACTTTAAAGAGGTTGCAGGTCTCAACAAAAGACCCGCAACCTCTTTTTTTAAAACATACCTCTTTATGGCTACAGCCCAAGAAATGAGTAAGAGTAGGCAGTAGAGAACGCTATAATGTTAGAGGAAAGCTCGCATTGAGCATGTGTTTTTGTCTTATTCTTTTGCTGTCTTACAGGTTTTCCCCCTTCATTTACTTACCATTTTATTTTCCTATTCAGCTAGTTTTTTACCCTTTCATGAATATAAATCCTCAATCCCATTTAATTATTGTATTTATCTAAAAAAACTCCAAAAGCTAAAAGTCGTTTTCTTATAGATTTTGTTTTTGGCAGCCCGCTTTGGATTCTTCAGCCAGCCCATACCTTTTTTACCATATCCAGGTACAATAGCCTTCTTAACTTTACGCTTTGCTTTTCCTGTAGTTCGAGCTCTCAAAGATTTTTTTAAACTCGGTTTTCTCATGCCAAATTTCATTTTTTCTCCTTGTCTTTAAACCGTTTATTTAGATAGCCTGCCCTATCTCTACGGCACGTTTCTTAAATTCACTAAAAAATAGATTCGAATGTTATCGAAGAACAGGTGCCATGAGGATTCGCCCGGTTCCTCGGTATACATTAACCAATCCTT
>JAAZDF010000017.1 GCA_012512905.1 Clostridium sp. | reverse complement strand
GAGTTAGGGACATAGCTGAGGAGCTAGGTCAAAGCGTTGCAATACTTTTGGACACCAAAGGACCAGAAATTAGAACTCATGACTTTAAGGATGGCCTTGTAAATTTAAACGAGGGCGACACTGTAGACATTGTTTCAGGAAAAGAGATTTTAGGAAATGAAAAAGAATTTTCAATAACTTACGATAAGCTTTCTGAAGATGTAAAAGTAGGATCAAAAATATTAATTGATGATGGTCTTGTGGCTCTTGAGGTGTTAGAAATAAGTCCTGAAAGAGTTAAGTGCCTTATATTAAACAATGGTACAGTATCAGATCATAAAGGAATAAATCTACCTGGAATTAAAACTCAATTTCCAGCTTTAACTGAAAAAGATATGGATGATTTAAAGTTTGGTATTGATATGGGAGTAGACATTATAGCAGCTTCTTTTATAAGAAAAGCTGATGATGTTTTGGAAGTAAGAAAAGCTCTTAGGAATTTCGGCTCAGAGGATATTATACTTATGTCCAAAATTGAAAATGAAGAAGGCGTAGATAATGTTGAAGAGATAATAAAATACTCTGATGGAATAATGGTTGCTAGAGGAGATATGGGAGTTGAAATTCCACTTGAGAGGGTTCCAGTTGCTCAAAAAGAAATTATTGAAATGTGTAACAAACATGGAAAACCTGTTGTAACTGCAACTCAGATGCTTGATTCAATGATAAGATTTCCAAGACCGACAAGGGCAGAGGTATCTGATGTAGCAAATGCTATATATGATGGAACAGACTGTATAATGCTCTCAGGAGAAACAGCAAATGGTAGATATCCAATAGAAGCTTTACAAACTATGGATAAGATAGCTCAAGAATCTGAGAAAAGAATAAGATATGAAAAAGTATTTGACAACATTATGTCAATGCATGTTCACTCAGTTCCAACAGCTATTAGCCTTGCTAGTGCAACTACAGCATATGAACTTGATGCATCAGCTATTATTACAGCTACTGTTTCAGGAAGTACAGCTAAAAATGTATCTAGATATAAACCTAAAGCACCAATACTTGCGGTTACTCCAAGCAAATCAGTAGCAAGAAGACTTAGTATATACTGGGGAGTATACCCTATAGTTTCTACATCATTTAAGTCAACAGACGAAATGATACAAAAAACAGCAGAGCTTGCAAAAGAAAGAGGTTTTGTAAGAAATGGAGATTTGGTTGTAATTACAGCTGGGCTTCCAATAAACTTTATAGGATCAACAAACATGATTAAAGTTCATCTAATTGGAGAAGCCCTTCTTCAAGGTAAGAGTGTTCATGAAGTTAATAAAACTGTAAGTGGAGTAATAAGAAAAGTTAGCTCTTTTGATGCTGCAAATACTATATGTGAAAAGGGTGATATTTTAGTAGTAAATTCTTTAACTGATGAATATATAGATATACTACATAGGCTTTCTGGAGTTATCGTGGAAACTAATCAGATTTCCTCAAAGGTATTAGAGGAAATTATAGCTCATGATATTCCTGTTGTATCTGATGCCACAAGAGCTTTATCTGTCTTAGCTGATGGAACACTTGTAAAACTTGATGCAAAAAGAAGCATAGTCCTTAATTCAGAAGAAGGCAGGCACAAAAGTTTACACAAAGGTAACAATTAGCTGTAAGCCTTGATTTATAAGGGGTATAGAGTATAGAAAAGAAAAAACCTAAAAAATTAACACAAAATTAACATAAAAGACACGAAAAATTTACATTATATTATGTACTGAATGTTATATTAGTAGAGCATATAAAAATGAATTAATGGCAACTGATTCAAACAGGCACCCTTTTGGGTGCTTTTTTGCTTTACATACAAAGTAGCTAAATTGAAAGCGCTTTTAATGATATAATTTAGATGCTAATACAATTCAAATGAAATGGAGAATTAAAATGAAAAAAAATGATAAAATCCTATTAAATATAGAAGATATTGGAGTTTCAGGAGAAGGAGTAGGAAAAAAAGATGG
>JAAZDF010000156.1 GCA_012512905.1 Clostridium sp. | reverse complement strand
TTTGGATAATAGTCAATATGATGCATCCTTATAATAAAAGGATCTCCTACTTCCTCTCTAAATTGAAAATCACTAATACTAATTATCTTTTTATCCATGATATTACCTCCTCATATCTATTATATCATTTCATTTATTTTATCTACTATCGATTCCCAAGAAAATTGTTTTATATTATCTTTCTCATCTATTAAACAGTTTTTTCTATTTCTAACCTTATCTATTTGCTTAATTATAGCTTCTTTAAGGTCCTCTCTAAATTTAGCTAGGTCTTCTTCCATAGGTTTGTCTACATCATAAATTCTAGGTAGGGGGATATATTTAATTATTCCCGATTCCTTTATATCTTTACCTAAAAGGGTCATTAATGCTTCTATTTCTGTAGTAACTACATAAAGTCCAGATGCTAAAGACTCTATAGCCATAAGTCCCAAGCCTTCATAAAAAGAAGGCATCAAAAATATATCTTTCTTTCTAAGTTCTTCACCTAGTGCTACTTGATCCTTTACATTATAGACTTTGATGCTTTTATCGTCCTTAACATACTTTTCTAATTCTTTTTTGTTCTTCTCATCTGGTGCACCTATTATATCTAAGGTTACATCATCTAAGTTTAAACCTTTGTATACTTTTAATAATTCATATATCCCTTTAGATGGATCTATTTTAGCTGAATAAACTAATCTTATTTTATCATTATATTCCTTTTTTTCAGGAAGAAAGAAAACATTTTGGTTAAAACCTCCACCTACAGAGATTATCTTATCTTTTTCTAAGTCTGGATATATGTTTGCTATTTCATCTATTTGATTCTCGGATAAAGCAAAGATTAAATCTAATTTCCCCAAATCTTTAACATATTTATTGTAAATTGCTGGATTCATTTGCGCTTGCCTCATATCTGTATTATGGCATATTCCTATTATCTTTGAATCAGTAAAAATATCCACTACTATTGAAGATAATATCCAAAGATGATGAGCAAAGATTATATCTGGACTATATTTTTCCTTAATAAATATAAGTTTTTTCTTAAAAGCATTTATCCATTTATCAAACATCTCATCGGTCATCTCAGAATAAAGAGTATTGTCATAAGGCATAATATCACTCATGCCTACTATGGGAAAAGGCAATTCTTCTGTTTTAAACTCTACAGGATATATATCTTTTTCATCTAAGATATTCCATTTGAAATCATCTTCTGTTCCAAAAACTACTTTTTGATTATAATTATACTTCTTGAAATTTTCTACTAAATTAGAAAAATAAACTCCAGATCCAGTTCTAGAGGGTAATTGAGCTAATACATGTAATATCTTCATTTTTCCTCTCCTTTTCTATATAAAGTCTATCTTATCTCTTTATACTCAAATTCTAAATAAACTATATCACCTTCATTATATATTTTATCCTTTGAAAGCTCTATTGCTATGAACTTAGTATCTTTTGCTAATATATGATATTCTACTATGGCTCCTTTGAATATTCTTTTTTCTATTCTTCCTTCTATAGTCTTTTTCATTAGTTTATCGTGTAGTTTTATTTCCTCTGGCCTTACAAATTTCACTTGTCCATTTGTATCTTTTATGTTTGAACGACCTATAAACTGTAATGGAAACTCTCCATTTGGATAATTATATACCTCCATAGGCGAAGATATTTGTTCGATTTTACCCTTATTTACTAAAATAATCTGATCTGCTACTGAGAAAGCGTCTTCTTGATCATGGGTTACAAAGATGGTTGTTATATTAAATACCTTCTGTATCCTTTGAATTTCTTCTCTCATAACTAATCTTAATTTAGCATCTAGATTTGAAAAAGGTTCATCTAATAACAATAGATCTGGTTTTACTACCAATGATCTTGCCAAAGCGACTCTTTGCTGTTCTCCGCCAGAAAGTTGGTTTATCCTTCTATTATCATAGCCTTTTAAACC
>JAAZDF010000155.1 GCA_012512905.1 Clostridium sp. | reverse complement strand
TTAAAAAGAAATGTGAAAGATGTAGATATAACCATAATAGAAAAACAAACTGATATATCTTATGGTGCTTGTGGTTTTCCTTATTTTATAGAAGATGTTATAAAAAATGAAAGAAGTTTAATATCTAAAACTAGTAAAGATGTTTTAAATGACGGTATTGATTTAAGACTCAAATCTGAAGCCATAGGTGTTGATTTTAAAAATAAATCTGTAAAGGTAAGAGATTTAAAAAATGAAAATGAATATGATTTATCATATGATAAACTCGTTATAGCAACTGGTGGTAAAAGTGTTACACTAAAGCCATTAGATAATATAGAAGGTATATTCAGCTTAAATACTCTTGAAGATGCAAACAATATTAAAGATTATATAAATACTCAAAAACCTAAAAAAGCAGTTATTGTAGGTGGTGGAAGTAAAGGAATAGAACTTCTTGAAACCTTTACGAATTTAGACATTGACACAACAGTAGTAGAGTTTGCAAGTAACATATTAAATATTTATGATGAAGATATATCAACTATACTTCTTGATGAACTAAAAAAGAAAAATTATAAGATACAGTTAGAAGAAAGTGTAGAGTCAGCAAACACAGATGAAACTGGAAAAGTTACAGAAGTAGTGACTAATAAGGGAAGCTATGAAGCGGATCTTGTGATACAGTCAATTGGTATAAGACCAAATACAGATTTCTTAAAAGACACAGAACTTGAAATGGATAGGGGCGCTATAGTAATAGATAAGTTTGGAAAAACTAATATTGAAGATGTATATTCAGGCGGAGATTGCGCTCTTATATATAATCATGTTGAAGATAGAAATAAATACTTACCTCTTGGAACTAATTCTAATAAAATTGGAAAACTAATTGCTCTTTCAATTGCTGGAAAAGAACCTAAATTTAAAGGTGTTCAAGCAGGTTCACTAATGAAAACTCTTGGCTATGAACTGGCTATAAATGGTATAACAGATAGTACAGCAAAAGAAATGAATCTTGATTTTGACAGCGTCCTTGTTAAGACTAGAAATAAATCAGGATATTATCCAGACAATACTACTTTGTATATAAAGTTAACCTTTATGAAAGATACAGGTAAACTTATAGGAGCCCAACTTTTAGGGAAAGAAGGAGATGGGTTAAGGATCCAAGGACTTGCAGTGGCAATATATTCGGAGCTTACTGTATATGATTTAGAATACTTAGATTTTGGATACATACCGGCCTTAAATAGTGTTTGGGATTCTATAAATGTTGCCGCTGGAAAAGCTGTTAGAAAACTATAATTATGGATAAGTCTAATATTGATGATTTAATTCTGGAACAGAAAAAGTTTTATAATAGTAAAATTACCTTGAGCATAGCATTTAGGAAAAGTATATTATTAAAACTTAAAAAAAATATAAAAAAGTATGAAAAAGAAATTTTGTTAGCCTTATACTTGGATCTTAGAAAATCAGAATTTGAAGCATATTCAAATGAAGTAGGCTTGGTTTATGAAGAGATAAACTATTTTCTTAAAAATTTAGATAAACTTGCAAAAATAAAAAAAGTGAAAAAACATAAGGCAACTCTTAGAAAGAAGGGTTATATTATAAATGAACCTCTAGGATCAGTCCTTATTATATCTTCATATAACTATCCTTTTCAGCTTAGTATGATACCTCTTGTAGGCGCCATTGCAGCAGGTAATACTGCCATCGTAAAGCCATCAGAAAAATCAATAAATACGGCTAGAGTTCTGGATAAGATAATTAAGGAAACATTTAAAGAAGAATATGTGTCACTTCAAATAGGTGATTCAGAGCTTGGGAAAAAGCTTGTTAGTTTAGATTTAAATCACATATTTTTTACAGGAAGTAAAAAAGTAGGAACTAGTGTTTTGAAAAGTGCAGCTTCTAACTTAACTCCTGTTACTTTAGAGCTTGGTGGAAAAAGTCCGGCTATAGTTACTTCAAATGCAGATATAAAAAAAGCTGCCAAAGAAATTATTTTTGGAAAGTTTTTAAATGCTGGACAAACTTGTGTTGCTCCTGATTATATAGCTGTTGAGGAGAAAAGTTATAATCTACTTTTAGAAGAGCTTAAAAAACAAATTTATAATTTTTATGGGGTCAAAGCAAATGAAAGTTCAGATTATGGAAGGATAATAGACGAAAAAGAGTTTGAAAGATTGGCTGATATAATAGATCAAGATAAAGATAATATAGTATATGGTGGAAACTATATAAAAGAAAATCTTTATATAGAGCCAACTCTAATAAAAGGAGACTTTAAATTAAATTCCATGGATTCAGAAATTTTTGGACCAATACTACCGATAGTTATTTATAAAGATATAAATAAGCTTATTTATAAAATTAATTCTATGGATAGCCCACTTTCGCTTTATGTGTTTGATAAGGATATAGTTTATGCTAAAAATATAATTAGAATGCTGAAGTTTGGTGGTGGAACTATAAATGGAACCATACTCCATATGACTAGTCCTTATATGCCGTTTGGAGGTGTGGGTCCATCTGGAATGGGTTCATATCATGGGAGATACTCCTTTAAAACATTTAGTCATAAGAAAGCGATTCTTATTAATAATGATAAAATAAAAAATAAGTTTTTATATCCACCCCATGGTAAAGCAAAAAAATGGATTTTAAGCAAAATACTTAAGTAAAAGTTAGTTATAACTATGGTGACTAATACTAATAAGCTCCTCTTAATAAGTGTAGTTAATTGAAAAGTATAAATTTCAAGACTCCTTAATGAGGAGTTTTGCTATGTATATTAATATGTAAATATGATAAGCCATTAAAATAAAATTTTAAGACAAGTATAGTAGTTACAGGAGTTATAATAAAAAATATGATATTATTTATTATAAGTGGGTGAAAAGATGAACATATATAATGACTTAAATAAATATTTTGGATATAAAAAATTTAAAAAAGAGCAATATGACATTATTAATAGTATTCTATCTGGAAGAGATGCTTTAGGAGTTTTGCCAACAGGGTATGGGAAATCATTATGTTATCAAATTCCAGCTATAAATTTAGATGGGCCCACACTTGTAATTTCACCTCTAATATCTCTTATGAAAGATCAAGTGGATGGACTTAAATCAAGAGGCATTAAAGCTACATATATAAATTCTTCCCTTGGACTTAAGGAATCAAATAGACGCAAAATTAATATAAGAAGAGGTAAATATGACCTAATATATGTATCTCCTGAATCTTTAAAACTAGAAAGATTTACTGATCTTTTAAGAGATATAAGTATAAGTCAAATTGCAGTAGATGAAGCTCACTGCATAAGTATTTGGGGACATGACTTTAGACCCTCTTATTTAGATATAAAATCATTTATAGATACTCTAGAAAAAAGACCTGTTGTAACAGCTTTCACAGCTACTGCAACAAAAGAAGTAATAAAGGATATTAAAAAACTTTTAGAGTTAGAAAGTCCATATGAAATAATAGGTAACTTGGATAGAGAAAATATATATTTTAATATAATAAAGTCGGAAAGTGATAATTTTGAGAAAATGCTTGATATAGTAAAAGATAAATCTCATCTTCAGGGAATTATATATTGTCAAAGAAGAAAAGAAGTTGAGGAAATAGGAGAACTATTAATTAAAAATAATTACAAAGTAGGCATTTATCATGGAGGAATGGATGATAACTTAAGACGAAGAGTTCAGGATGATTTTTCTTATGATAAAATAAATATAGTTGTTGCAACTAATGCTTTCGGAATGGGTATAGATAAATCAAATATAAGATATATTATTCATATGGGAATACCTAAAAATATAGAATCCTATTATCAAGAAATTGGTAGAGCGGGGAGAGACTATAGTGATAGTGAGGCCATACTAATTTATAATGATAAAGATGTATATAAACAAAGTGGCCTAATCAATTTTTCCCATAGTGAGACAAATAGACTTAGAATTGAACTTGATAAACTAAATAAAATGGATAAATATGGAAAAGAAAAGGGCTGTCTTAGGAAATATATTTTGGAATATTTTGATGAGAAGTATTCTGAAATGGATGAAAATTGTTTTAATTGTAGTAATTGCATAGATCATGAATATATGAATTTAACAGTAACAGCTAAAAAGATTTTTTCATGTATTCTAAGATTAAACAATAATGCAGATAAAGATATTACAATAGATATACTTCTTGGAATTAGTTCATATCAAATAAAAAGAAATAAATATAATAGACTTTCAACATTTGGTATAATGTCATCTCATAAAAAATATTATATTGAAAAAATTATCGATATACTTATAAGGGAATCGTATTTAATTTATGATAAAGAACATTTAAAACTAGATGATAAAGCATATTCAGTTCTAGATGACAAGGAAAAAGTTATACTACTTAGAGAAGAAGGTGAAGAAACTTTACTTTTTGAAGAAGAATTATTTGAACACTTAAGAAAAGTTAGGTTAAGTATTGCTAAGCTTGAAAATGTAGCACCTTATATTATATTTCATGACGAAATTCTTAGAAATATAATATGGGCTATGCCTGAGAGTAAAACAGAATTTTCTTTAATTCCTGGAGTTGG
>JAAZDF010000154.1 GCA_012512905.1 Clostridium sp. | reverse complement strand
TAGGCATACTATAAGTAAAATTGTTCAATTTTATACCTCCTATATAAATGTTGTTTGCTAATTATATTTTAACATATAATCCTTAGAGAATACTATTGACAATAATAATATATAAGAGTATACTATCAAAGTATTAGGTAGTATTTGGTTGATTAGCTCAGTTGGCAGAGCATACGACTCTTAATCGTAGGGCCCAGGGTTCGAACCCCTGATCGACCACCAAAGCTAAAAACCCCTCTTTAATTAATTTTAAAGAGGGGTTTTTTTAAACTAAATAATGTTCATCAAAGTATTCTAATTCTTCGTTGCCTTCTTTAGTTAGATTTACTCTATTATTTTGGAGATCAATCCAACCAAGATTAATACATTCTTTTAATACCTTCCTTTTCTTAGGTTCATCCCAGCTAATATGCTCTAAAAGATCATCTAAAGTTATATTTTTTTCATGATGGGTTAGTTGATACATAAGTATTAATCTATAATAGTAACGCTGCTGCTTGTAGTAATTTCGCACAGATACTATAACGCCACTTTTTTTAGAAAATAAGCTTACAACTAAAAATGTAAGTCCAGTAATTACTGCCATGGAACCAGCAATAGATACGTCAAAATAATAAGCTATTTGATAGCCGATTATTGCATTAAATATACTGAATATAAGACTAGATCCTATTATTTTTTTAAGGTCATCTGTAATGAGCCTCGCCGTTATAGCAGGTCCAACCATAAATGCTATAACAAGTATTGAACCTGCTGTTTCAAAAGCAACAACGGTCGTCATAGAAACTAGTGTCATTAAAAGATAATGAATAAGTAAAGGAGTAAAACCAAGCAGACTACCAAGAATTACATCAAAACTATTTATTTGAAGCTCTTTATAAAAAATATAAATAAAAATTAAATTTATTAAGAGCATAACAAGACTTGTATAAAGAGCAATCGGTCCTATGTCTACTCCAAATAAAATGAGTCTATTAAAAGGTGCAAAAGCAAGTTCTCCAAGTAGCACTGCATCTACATCTAAGTGAACAGATCCTGCAAACTTTGAGATTAGAATTATTGCAATACTAAAGAAGAAGGGGAAGACTACACCTGTGGAGGCGTCTGTAGAAAGAAGCTTGGTATTTTGGAGCGACTCTATAGCAACAACAGTTATGACTCCCATAATAGCAGCGAAAATAATAAGGAGTGGAGAGTTAATATTTTTTGTTATAAAAAACCCTATTACAATGCCAAGAAGAACTGTATGAGTTATAGCATCAGATACCATGGCCATATTTCTAATTATCAAAAAGACTCCAACAAGAGAACATGCCATAGCTGTAATTATTGCGATTAATTGAATTTCAAGTCCTACTATCATATAGTATCCTCCTTATTTGCAATATCATAAAACTCGTAAAGATTTATAAAATCTTCTTTTACTGTAACTTTTTTATTCCTATCTATCTTTATTAAATTTCTTCTTTTTAAATTATCGACATTTTTATTAAAATTTTTGTTAGATAAATTAGTGTCATTTAAAAGAGAATTTTTAAAATCATAAAAAGTAAAATTCAAAGCTTTATTTATATGAGTAAGATAACTTATAAGCATCATATCAGCAGTATAATCTTTTTTGTATTGATTTTTCTTTATTGATTTCCAGAGAATACCTCTTTTAGGACTGAAAAATAAACTTATAATTACAATAATACTTGCATACATAACTATGGTTGGGCCAGTTGGCATATTTTCAATTAAGGAACTTGTTATTGTACCTAAAAGACCACTAAAAGCGCCAAAAATACTTGCAAGAATAAGCATAACTTTTAAGCTGTTTGTCCACTGCCTAGCAGAGACTGCAGGCGCTATAAGTAAAGCACTCATAAGAACAACTCCAACACTTTGAATACCAAGAATAATAGTAAGTACTGTCATTAAAGATATAAATACATTTAAAATCTTTTCAGAAAACCCTAGCTGAGTTCCATAGTCTGGATCAAAGGTAAACACCTGAAGCTCTTTAAATAGTAAAACTATTACAAATAAAGTTATAATAGTTGCTCCTAAAATAAGATAGACATCAGATTTAAGCATAGTAGCAACCTGGCCATATATAAACCTATCAAGACCTGCCTGATTGGAATTTGGAAGCTTTTGTATGTATGTTAAAAGAACAAGGCCTAGACCAAAAAACATTGTCATTACAAGAGCCATCGAACTCTCAAAGGTAGTTTTGGTAAATCTTGAAATTAAAATAATAAGGCCAACTGAAATTAAACCAATAATAAGAGCTCCAACAAGTAAAAACTCTGTTTGCTTGGAAAATGTTACAAGATATCCAAGAGCTATTCCAGCAAGGGCGGCGTGAGATATAGCATCAGCAAGAAGACTTTGTTTTCGTAGAACCATAAAAGATCCTGTTAGACCAGAAAGGATTCCAAGAGACATAGCTCCTATGACAACTATTCTGAAAGTATAATCATTTAGTAGTGAAAGCATACTTAAACACCCACCTTACGATAAGCTCTGTCTAAATTTTCTTTTGTAAAAACTTCACTAATAGGTCCATCGGCTATTATATGTTTATTAATTATTACTATGTTGTCAAAATATTCTTCAATAGTATCTAAATTGTGGTGAATTATGATAATGCTTTTACCGTTATTTTTAAGCCCCTTTAAGAGGTTTATTAATATGGACTCTGTTTGTGCGTCAATACCCTTTAATGGCTCATCTAAGATGTATATATCAGCTTCTTGGGCAAGTGCTCTAGCAAGGAAGACTCTTTGCTGCTGGCCTCCTGAGAGCTGGGCAATTTGCCTTTTTGTGTAATCTTTCATCCCTACTTTTTCTATCATTTGATGAGCAATCTTCTTGTCTATATCAGAAGGTCTTTTAAACCAACCTATATGTCCATATCTTCCCATCAAAACCACATCATATACTGTAGCAGGAAAATCCCAGTCAACACTTCCACTTTGTGGAACGTAAGCTATTTTTTTATATTTTTCTTTTAAAGTTAAATTTGAATCTAAGTTAATTGATATTTCTCCGGATACTGGTTTCACTATATTTAGTATAGATTTTATAAGTGTTGATTTACCAGCTCCGTTTGGACCTATAATTGCAGTAAGCTTACCTTTTTCAAAACTTACGTCTATATCCCATAAAACAGGTTTGACATCATATGTGACAGTTAAATCTTTAATATCTACAATACTTTCTTTCATTTAGAACTTTCTCCCCTTTTTTATTTAAGTGAATTTTTTAGAGTGTCTGTATTTTTCTTTACCATTTTTATATAAGTATCTGCTCCACTTTCTTTATCCCCAAGTGAATCAGAAAAAAGTTCTCCGCCTATTGTTACATCAAATCCTTTGCTTTTAACTGAGTCTCTTAAAGATTCAATTGTTTTTGTTGGAACTGATGTTTCAATAAATATAGATTTGATTTTTTTATCAACAATAAGATCAGCAAGGTTTTTAATATCGCTAGTTGCAGCTTCTGACTGGGTACTTATTCCTTGTATACCAACAACCTCTATTCCATAGTCATGGCCATAATAAGCAAAAGCGTCATGGGCTGTAATCAAATACTTTTGGTTTTCAGGTATTTCAGCTATAGAGTTTTTTATATATAAATCTAAATCATC
>JAAZDF010000153.1 GCA_012512905.1 Clostridium sp. | reverse complement strand
TACATTATCTCTGTTTGCACAGGATTAACCTGAAAAAATGAATTTGGAGATATTTTAAATAAAATGTCTTTTATAGTGTCTTCAATAAAATCCTTCCCAAAAACAAGTATATTTTTCTTTCCAAGAACTACATTAGTTTTTTCCTTATTAACATTTATAAGAAAGGATTTAAACCCATCTATTTCCTTTAATGATGCTATAAGTTCTTCTAAATAAGGTATATTTTTGCTAGTAGCTACAAGAATTACCATTAGGTCGCCAGTATTAAAACCTTCTCTTACAACAAGATGCCTAAGTAAATTTCTTGGCTCAACTTTATTATCTACCTGATAAGTCGAAATGTTATTGTCATCTATCCACTTTTTTACTATATTTAAAACTATATTTGATTTTGAGTTTTGTATTATGCACTCATCCATATCTATAATGTCGTTAGATCTTTTTCTATAAAATCCTCCTATAGCTTTTCCATTTTCTCTGCCAAGAGGAATTTGCACTTTATTTCTATAAAAATATGGGTCTTCCATAGCAGCAGTTTCAGTTACCTTTACATCTCTAAGGCCCCCTATTCTTTCTAAGGAATCTTTTACTCTGTGCTTTTTATATTGAAGCTGATAATCATAGCTACTATGCATTATCTGGCATCCACCGCACCTAAAGTAATAAGGACATTTTGGAGTAACTCTCTTTACACTCTCTTTCTTTATATTTATTATTTTCCCAAAACCATAATTTTTCTTTAAATTCAAGATTTTAGTTTCAATCACTTCACCAGGCAAAGCATAATCTATAAAAATAGGAAATCCATCTTTTTTCCCTACTCCTTCTCCTGAAACTCCAAGATCTTCTATATTTAATAGGATTTTATCATTTTTTTTCATTCTAATTCTCCATTCCATTCAAATTATTCTGCCATCTAAATTATATCATTAAAAATACTTTTTATTAAAAGCTTCTTTAAAGCAAAAAAGCACCCAAAAGGGTGCCTGTTTGAATCAGTTGCCATTAATTCATTTTTATATGCTCTACTAATATAACACTGAAGACACTGCAATCTGTAAATTTTTTGTGTCTTTTGTGTTAATTTTATGTTAATTTTATGTTTTTTATTGTTTTAAACCGCTGTATCCCATATATATCAAGCTTTTTTCATGGTTGTTAAATTACTGTAAACTTTCATGACCTGCTTCTTCAGAATTAAGTATGATACTTCTTTTCGCATCCAGCTTTACAAGAGTTCCGTCAGCTAAAACTGATAAAGCTTTTGTAGCATCAGATACAACAGGAATATCATGGGCTATTATCTCGTCTAATACTTTTGATGATATTTGATTAGTTTCTACTATTACTCCCGAAATCCTATGGAGTATATCTAGATATTCATCAGTTAAAGAATTTACTACTAAAATATCTCCTTTTTCACAAATAGTATTTGCAGCATCAAAAGAACTAACCTTTCTGATAACTCCACTTACTGTTTTATCAACATTATGAACACTCTTACCTTGTAGAAGAGCTTCTCCAATTAAATGAACTTTAATCATATTTGTTGAACCTATAAAGTTTATTGGTAGACCCGCTGTAATTACAACTAAATCACCGTTTCTTACAAATCCTCTTTCTTTTGCAAGTTGTGCTGTTTTTTGTATCATTTCGTCTGTCGACTTAAATGATGTAGAGACTATAGGATATACTCCCCAGTATATACTAAGCCTTCTTGCAACTGATTTGCTAGGAGTAACTGCAAGAATCGGTGCTTTTGGTTTATATCTTGATACATTTTTAGCAGTACTTCCAGAAACAGTAGCTGTAATAATAGCCGAGGCATCAAGTTCATATGCAGTCGTTGCGCTTGCAAGACTTATAGCTGTTGGAACTGAGTGAACATGCATTGACATGATATTGTCAAAAACTTTTTCATATCTTATCTTTTTCTCAGATTCTACGGCTATCTTATCCATAGTTTGTAAAGCTTCTATTGGATATCTACCATTTGCTGTTTCTCCTGAGAGCATTATGCAGTCTGTTCCATCATATATAGCATTGGCTACGTCAGATACTTCTGCCCTTGTCGGTCTTGGAAATCTTATCATTGAGTCAAGCATTTGAGTCGCAGTTACAACAGGTTTCCCATGTTTATTGCACATTTCAATGATTTCTTTTTGAGCTAAAGGAACTCTCTCCAAAGGGATTTCTACGCCCATGTCTCCTCTTGCAACCATTATTCCATCAGAATATTTTATTATTTCTTCAACATTATCTACGCCTTCTTCATTTTCTATTTTAGACATAAGTATAATATCTTCTGATCCAAAATTTCTAAGGGCTTTTCTTACTTCTAAAACATCATCAGCTTTTCTTATAAAAGAAGCTGCTATAATGTCTACTCCCATATCAATACCAAATTTTAAATCATCTAAATCTTTTTCTGTTAAAGCGGGAAACTGAGTTTTAATTCCAGGAAGGTTTATACCTTTATGATCTGATACAGTACCATTATTTAACACAAGGCATTTTACTCTATTTGGATTTACTTCAAGAACCTCAAGAGCTACAAGTCCATCATCAATTAATATTTTTGATCCTACTTTTACATCTTCAGAAAGTTTATCATAAGTTATTGAAAATTCTTTTTCATTCCCTAAAATTTCTTTTCCGGAAACAATATCTACAGTGTCACCTTCGTATAGATTTACAAGTCCATCTTTAAAATTATGGGTTCTAATTTCTGGTCCTTTAGTATCCAAAAGTATAGCAACACTTTGACCTAGCTCCTCGGCTATATCCCTAACCCTATTAATCTTTTTTTTATGGGACGCATGGTCTCCATGAGAAAAGTTAAATCGTGCCGTGTTCATTCCCGCCATTATTAATCTTCTTATAACTTCTTCTGATTCAGAAGTTGGTCCAATTGTACAAATTATCTTAGTTTTTCGCATACATACTCTCCTAATTTTTTATACCAGGTCCATAGTTATATCATATAATTTTTCATTAAATTCTTTCTTTTTATTTAATGCTGTATTTATATCCATATCAACTATTTTTCCATTCACAATCCCAATTACTCTTTGCGATTTTCCTACCATTAAAAGTTCAATAGCTCTGTGACCCATTTGCGAAGCTAATATTCTGTCAAAAGCTGTTGGTGCTCCCCCTCGCTGTATATGCCCAAGAACAGTAAGTCTTGTTTCTATACCTGAAATTGTTTCGATTTCTCTAGCAATTTCATCTGACTTACCAACACCTTCTGCAATAACAACTAAAT
>JAAZDF010000152.1 GCA_012512905.1 Clostridium sp. | reverse complement strand
GGAAAGCCATTGTACGAGCATATGCAAGTATTTCATCAGGTGCAGAGCTTGAACTAAATAATGTGTAACCTCTTTCATTAAGACCTATAGCAAAAGCTAAAAGAGTAAGGGAACCTATTAATACTCCCCCTATAATTGCCCTAACACCTGCCCCATGTGCAAAGAAACTTTCCTTTGGGTCTCTTGGTTTTTTCTTCATCACATCATGATCTCCAGGATCTACGCCAAGAGCTATAGCTGGAAGTGTATCAGTAACAAGATTTACCCAAAGTATTTGCGTTGGAAGTAGAGGTATTGCAAAAGAAAATAATACTGATGTAAATATTGCTATTATTTCACCTAGGTTACAGGAAAGTAAAAATATAACAGATTTTTTTATATTATTATAAATATTTCTACCTTCTTCTACAGCTGATACTATAGTTTTAAAATTATCATCTGTGAGAATTATATCACTAGCACCTTTTGATACATCAGTTCCTGTAATTCCCATAGCAACACCAATATCTGCGTGCTTTAGAGAAGGTGCATCATTAACTCCATCTCCTGTCATGGAAACTATATTTCCATGAGACTGATAAGCTTTAACAATTTTAACCTTATGTTCAGGTGAAACTCGAGCAAAAATTCTATAATCTCCAATTTTACTTGCAAAATCTTCATCTGACATCTCTTCAATTTCAGATCCAGTTAAGGCTTGGTCAATGGAACTTGCGATGTCGAGTTCATGAGCTATAGCAAAAGCAGTGCTTTTATGGTCACCTGTTATCATTACAGGCGTTATACCAGCCTTTTTAGCCTCTACTATAGAGTCTTTTACTTCTAGTCTTGGAGGGTCTATCATGGCTACAAATCCAATAAACACTAAATCCTTTTCCATATCAGAAACTGAAACTTTTTCTTTTGAATCTTTGTAAGCTACACTTAAAACTCTTAAAGCTTTCTCAGAGTAGTGTTCACTTTTATCAATTAAATCTTTTTTGATTTCTTCTGTTAATGGTTTTATTTCACCATTAACTAGCACAGAGCTAGAAATATTTAAAATCTTATCAATTGCTCCTTTTGTATGAACCCTATATCCATTTCCCCACTTATTTAATGTTGACATAAGTTTTCTATCTGAATCAAATGGATTTTCGTCAACTCGTGGATGTTTTTTATTTAAATTATCTTTATAAATTCCATGTTTATTACCAAGAACTATAAGAGAAATTTCAGTAGGATCTCCTGTCTGTTCATCTCCACTTTGAGTAGCATCACTTGAGAGTATAAAAGATTCCATAAGAGTTTCACTAGTTTTGTTTTGTGGAGTTAAATTTTCTCCTTCTATATCAACCTCTACTTCATCGTCCAAAGTTATATAATTTAATACAGTCATTTTATTTTGTGTAAGTGTTCCTGTTTTGTCAGAGCAAATTATATTTACAGATCCTAATGTTTCAACTGCAGGAAGCTGCTTTACAATAGCATTTTTCTTTGACATCCTTGTAACTCCAAGAGCTAGAACTATAGCAACAATTGCAGGAAGTCCTTCTGGTATAGCAGCAACGGCAAGACTTATAGCTGTAAGTAACATTTCAAGGGGTTCTCTTTTTTGGAAAAGACCTATGCCAAACATTAGAGCGGTTATAACTAAAGCTATAACACCGAGAGTTTTACCAAGTTGATTAAGCCTTTTTTGAAGGGGAGTCATTGTTTCCTTATCTTCATTTAAACTTTTAGCTATACTTCCCATAACAGTTTCCATTCCTGTTTCAACAACAACCCCTTCACCTCTGCCGTAGGTTACAAGGGTCGACATAAATGCCATGTTTTCCTGATCTCCAAGAGGAACTTTAGCTTCTTCAAAGACCTTGGAAGCATGTTTACTACTTGGAACAGATTCACCCGTCAAAGCTGATTCATCTATTTCTAAATTTAAACTAGAAGTTAATCTAAGATCTGCAGGAATGGAGCTTCCTGTTTCTAGAATAATTACATCACCTTTAACAACTTCTTTAGAATCTATTTCCATTGATGTACCATTTCTTTTTACTGTAGCTTTTGGTGAAGTTAAAGTATTTAAAGCTTCTATAGCTTTATTAGCTTTTACTTCTTGAACGACCCCTATAAGTGCATTAATAAGAACTACAAGTAGAATTATTACTGCATCTGTCCACTCCCCTATAAATATAGTAGCTACTGAAGCCGCAAGTAG
>JAAZDF010000016.1 GCA_012512905.1 Clostridium sp. | reverse complement strand
CAGCTTTATCAAGATAGCGTAGCTTATGGTAAACCAGTAAAACTCGAGAGTGGTACAGAAACTCATATATGGGCAGGTTTAGACTTAACGGACTCAAGAGGTAACTATTATGAGTATACAGTTAAAGAGGTAGAGGTACCTGAAAACTATGAAAAATTAGAGGAAAAACTAACAGTAACAAACACATATGTAAGTCCAAAGACAGAAATAACAGGAACTAAAGTATGGATAGGTGGGCCAGAAGTTAAACCTACTATTGAACTACAGCTTTATAGAGATAATGAAGCTATATTCGATTCAGTAGAACTTGTAGATGGAGAAACTGAATATACTTGGAAAGACTTAGATTTAACTGATAAAAATGGAAAAGAATATGATTATACAGTTAAAGAAGTTAATGTGCCAGAGAACTACGAAAAAGTAGAAGAAGGCTTAACAGTAACTAATAAATATGTAAGTCCAAAGACAGAGATTACAGGAACTAAAGTATGGATAGGCGGACCAGAAAAGAAACCTACTATAGAGCTTCAGCTTTATAGAAACGGTGAAGCTTTTGGAGACCCAGTAAAACTTAAAGACGGAAGTGGAGAACATGTATGGAAAGATTTAGACTTAACTGATGAGAATGGATTAGAATATAAATATACAATTGATGAAATTAATGTACCAGAAAATTACACTAAAACTTTATCAGAAGATGGCCTAAAGGTTACTAACAAATATAGTGAACCAGTAAAGCCAACAGATCCAGAAAAACCAACAAAGCCATCAGAACCGGGGCTTCCTCCAACAGGAACTCAAAGTACTATAGTATTTACATTACTAGGTATTATGATAGTTCTTATAGGAATGACACTTTGGTTTAATGAAAGAAAAAGAAAAAGTAATACTAAATAATTTAAAATGACTTTTAGAGACTAGGATTATCCTAGTCTCTTTTTTTAGATTTATAAAAATAAATATTAAAATTAGTTTTAACATATAGCTACAGAAGTAACTTTGTATTATTAAAGTATTTATCTTATAATGAATAGGATTACAAAACATAAATTTAAGCTAGGAGACGATTTAATTGAAAAAAAGTAAAAAAATATTAAGCATTATACTAATGAGCATTATAATGTTATCTTTAACTATTAATGCAACTGATGCAATCGCAGATGAAATTGATTTTACTCAGACAGAAACCGTTGAAGGTAGACCAGAACCAGTATTTAAAGAATACAGAGAAATATTTGAAATAATGGATGAAGGTGTAATAATACCTGGATTAGAAGATGCATATGTTCCCCAAGGAATAGAGTATATCGAAAGTGAAGATTTAATCGTTACAACTCACTATGATAATAACGAACTAGGCTCGTCAGTACTTGGATTTACAAATAGAGAATCAGGAGAATTTGTTAAATACCTAAGTTTATATCTAGCAGAAGGTCAAAGATATAAAGGCCATGCTGGAGGAGTTGCAATAAGTGAGAAATATATATGGGTAGCTTCAGGAGCAAATGTATATAAATTTAGTTTAGAAGAAGCAATTGAAAAAGAAAGCGGAGATAATCTAGTTGCAAAGTCTATCCACGAAATATCAACAAGAGGATCTTTTATAACATATAATGATGGAATCCTTTGGGCAGGAGAGTTCTCTCTTCCAGAGAGTCATAAGGACAGTAGCAGATATGTAACTGATTCTAGCCATCATATGAAAAATAGGGATGGAGTAGACCATAAATCAATAACTTTAGGATACGTGTTAGAAGATGATGAGTTCCCAGAAAGTGGTAAATCAAGCTACGCACTTTCTCACACTGATAGAACTCAAGGAATGAGCTTTACAAGAGATCAGATATACTTAAGCCATTCTTATGGAAGAGGAAATAATAGTGACCTTGGAAGCTATAAAAATGTTTTAAAAGAAGATAAACATGGATATATAGAAGTAGAAGGAGAAAATGTTCCACTTTGGTTTTTAGACAATAAATCTAAAAACCTTGAAAAAGTACTACCTCCAATGTCAGAAGGTATAGTAGCTATAGGAGATAAACTGCATGTTCTTTTTGAATCAGGAGCAAGAAAGTTTTTAACTGTAACTAAAAGATACCCTCTAGATAGAGTACAAATAGTTGATCTTGAAAAGTTTGATAAACTGGAAAGAGATGAAATGCCAGAAGAAGAGCCTTCAAAAGATGAGGAAAAAGATGAAGGAAAAGACGAGGAAGATGCTGATAAGGACGAAGAGTCTCCAGAAACTGGAGTAGAAACAGAAACAGGATCAGAAACTGTAGAAGATAAGGATTCTATGTCTACAGGAACTATCGTTTTAATAGTAGCTGCAATAGCCGCGGTTATTGCTATAGGGTACGGCATTGGTAAAAAAAGAAACAAAGAAAATAAGTAATTAAAATTAGCTTTTGAGTTTAATGGTAAAAATATAATCCAGATCTATACATAAAGACTGGATATAAAAGCATAACAATGTATAAAGAGCTTGGATTAATTATAATTAAGGTAAATAAAAAAGCTATTTCTTTTTAAAGAAATAGCTTTTTGCCTTATAAAATATTAAGTTCTCACATATTCATATAAACAACCAAAAGATTAGTTAAGGTATGTGATTTAATATTATGATTCTTTATCACTTTTTATATTTTCATCTCTACTTGAAGGCCTGTATGTTGAACTTGACTTAAAGGTAGACCTAGACTTAGATTTTCTCTCTTCATTTTTCTTTTTACTAGTACCTTTTGAAATAAGATAAATCCCAAGAAATATAACAACTAGTGCCTTAACAGTATTAGGGTTAAGCCAGTATGGAATACTTGGAATTACTCTAGTTACGCCAATTATAGCTCCAAGAAGCATAAGACCAATAGATACAGTAAGGACGCCGCTATCTTCAGGTTTTGCTGTATAAAACTGAAACATTGCAATTCCAATTATAAATATAAATACAGGCATACCTATATCAATATTCAGATAAAAAAATTCTTTAATAAAGAAATATATACCAAGAAAAGTTAAAAAAGCAGCTGGTATTAAAACACCAGGATCTCTATACTTCCTATTAGCGTAGTAATCAATTTCTAAGTATAAACCTGGTAGGAATATAAAAAGTGGCCATAAATTTCTAAAAGACAAAAGATTATCTAAAAATATTCCATTATAAAGTGCAAGGGCTCCAATAATAATTAATATAAGTCCAATACTTTGACTTGTTTTTCTTTTCATTATACTTCACTCCTCTATTAGAGACTAATACTTATCTCTCTTTACATATTAATACTTATCTATTAAAATATCTTTAAATCCAAGATAAAATTACTTCTTTGGTTTATTATAGAAGTAGAAGATTAAAAGACAATGAATTTTAAAAAAATACAAGTAAGAAAAGAGGTAAGCAGTATGGGAAAAAGAGAAATTAATTTTGATTTTGAGTTTAAAGAATATCCAGGTTTTAAAGAAAATATAAGGAGAGCTCCAAGTAGGGGATATGATTTATCAGAAGCTGAGACAAAGCTTTCAATAAAAAATGCTCTTAGATATATACCTGAAGAATACCATAAGATTATGGCTAAAGAGTTTCTTCTTGAACTTAAAGAACATGGAAGAATATATGGATACAGGTTTAGACCAGAAGGTAAGATTTATGCTAAAAGCATTGATAGCTACAAAGGAGCATGTATAGAAGGAAAGGCCATCCAGCTTATGATAGATAATAATCTAGACTTTGATGTAGCTCTTTATCCCTATGAGCTTGTAACTTACGGCGAAACTGGTCAGGTTTTTCAAAACTGGATGCAGTATAATCTTATAAAAAAATATCTTGAAGTACTAAGGTGTGATGAAACCCTAGTTATACAATCAGGACACCCTCTTGGCCTTTTTCCTAGCTTTGAAAGTTCTCCAAGAGTAATTATAACAAACGGACTCATGGTCGGTATGGCTGACAACAGTGAGGGTATAAAGAGAGCACAAAAACTTGGAGTTTCTAATTATGGACAAATGACAGCAGGTGGACTTATGTATATAGGGCCTCAAGGCATTGTGCATGGAACTTATAATACACTAATAAATGCAGGAAGAATAAAATATAATAT
>JAAZDF010000151.1 GCA_012512905.1 Clostridium sp. | reverse complement strand
CCAATTTATCGAAACCATTTGGGTCGCTTGCATGAAAATCTCTAAGCGAATTACTTATTGCCTGATCAGTTAGTCCTCGCAAGTTTGGATTATTAATTTGAGATTTTCGTTGGTCACTAAAAGAGGGGTTAAGACATTTAATATTAATGATATATATAATGCCCCTCCTTATATTATCTCCCCTCAATTTTTCTCCAATTAAATTATTAATTGTTCGAGTAAGGCCTGTTCTGAAGCCAGTGATAGGCTGTCCTCCGTTGATAATTTCCATGCCATTAACAAAAAGAAAAAAGTTTTCACTAGCGGAATTATGCCAAGTATAAGCAATCTCTACTTTGTCAGTTTTATCTTCTGCAAAGCCTTTTATAGGTTTTATTAATTGATTTGGATAGTCCTCATTGATTAAGTCGATAATTCCTTTACTTTTAAAAGTATTATTTTCATTGTCTATTTTGTTATCAATATTAATTTGTAGTCCTGCATTTAAAAAGGAACTAATGCGACAAAAATTAGTAATTTCATTTAATTTTGTATCAAGTTTTTCGACATTAAAAACATCTTTATCAAGTAAATATCGAACGTAAGTGCCAGTTTTCTTCTTGGTGGTATTTTTAGTTATTGTATAAGAAACAACCTCTCCCTTGTGTAGTTTTATTGTGGCTATTAAATCATGACGAGTTGAACTAGCTTCAAAATCTAGGCTAGTTAAAGCTGCTAATTTTAATCCTATACCATGCAACCCTACACTATTTTTGTAAGCCTGATGATCGAACTTGCCGCTCGTATGAGGAGCAGTAAAAACATCAATAAAAGTTTGATCCTCTATATCTTCAGAGAAAGGGATCCCACGGCCAAAATCCTCTACCGAAATTGAATTATCAGGATGAAAAATTATATTGATTTTATTGCCAAAATTATTCATAAATTCATCAATACTATTACCGAGAATTTCTTTAAAAATTTGAAAAGCTCCCTGATTATCAGCGGAGCCTGCATACATTGATACTTTAGTACGCATAGCTTCTTTAAATTCTAAGGACTTTATTTGGTCTATGTTATAATCCACTAATTATTTCTCCTGAACTAAAATATGCCAAGTTAAATTTTTGGTTGTTCCACGCAATCTGACTTCTCCATTACAGGTAGGACTAATAAAATATTCTTTTTCATTTAAAGTAAAATATGTTTTCCAAATTTCTTTATTTGAACAAAAAATTCTTTGGTTTTCAATATAAAAAGAATTATTATAATTTAATAAATCTTTAAAATATTTTTTAGAAGTAGAACGAGTCCCGCTTCTTTTTTCATATGGTTTTTGTAAAGTAAAAATATGATTTTTATAAAAATCTTCAGATGAGTAGAAGCTAATTTTTTTATCTATAACTGTAATAAAATAAAATACTTTTTTTTGATTATAATGATATTTAACAAAATCGACAACATCTTTTTCGGTTGCTTTATTAGTAAAAATTTTTATGGAGTAGGGGTTATTATTAACAGTGCCTTCCGTAAACTGTCCACAACGTGCCGCTCCAGTAGATAAATCTTTTACCTCTATCCAACCTATTTTTTCATTATAAATGTCAGATAGTGTGCTATCTTGACCGCCATAAAATGAAGACAATCCTGCTATATTTTTTTCTACCCAGTCATAAGCTAATTTTTCACTATTTTGATATCCCATTTTATACCTTCCCTTCAAAAAATTGTTGAACTACAGCTTTAGCAAGAGCTTTCATAACATTTAAATCTATGGAGTTCCCCAAAACGAAACCTAATTCTCTATCTGTAGCTACCTCTTTCATTTGTACCGCTTCGTCACGAGACCACCCCATAATTTTTGCCATTTCTATGCCACTTAATTTAGAAATAGCCTCATCTCTTAAATAGAGACCGCTAGATGCTCCGTGCCCACCACCTGTCGCGGTTAAAGTAATCCCTTGACCATCTATTGAATATATTCTATTTCCCTGTCCTCCACCTAAATAGTCTTTTATTTTAATAGTTTTATTATAACTTTTTTCTGTAAAATAGTCAAATCTTTCAGCTACATAAAATTTGCTATCATATGGTTCTAAATAATCACGAACTACTTTAGTAGTACCAGTCTTTTTGGGAAAAATAAAATTTTTTTTGCTATTATAAACAGAAACAGCAAAAACTCTATTCCTAATAGTTCCTCCTCCATAATCGCAAGCTCTCATTTTTTGCCAAGTGGTAGTATATCCTTCTTTTTCTAAATATTCTATCCACTCTTCAAATCCCCTTATAAAAGTTTTGCTGACTAAATTAGCTACATTTTCCATAATTAACACTTTAGGCTTAGGAGATACTTTTAAAAGACGTAAAACCTCATAAATTAGAGCAGAGTTTTCACCTCCAAGTCCTCTTTGCTTCCCCGCAATTGATAAGTCAGTACAAGGAAAAGAATAGGTCCAAACATCGGCTATAGGTAAGGACTCAATTTTGGTAATATTTCCTAAGTTGAAAACTTTATTAAAAAGTTTATTATAAATCTTTAGAGGCCGCTTATCAATTTCACTTATTACAACAACCTCCGTCGGAATAAATTCATTAAAAGCTCTATATTGAGTTCCTATACCTGCAAATAATTCTATTAGTTTCACTAATTACCTCATTTCTATATTAATAATATCTTCTATCTCTTTTAAGCCAATATAGTTCATTCTCTGCACGAGTCGCTGCAACATACATTAGCCGCTTATCCTCTTCTGTTTTCCACATTTGATCAGCAACTATAACCTTAGGAAACGAAAGTCCTTTACTTGAATGTATGGTAAGCACTTTCACACTATTAGAATTCATTTTTTCCTCTAAATCGACTAAACTATTTT
>JAAZDF010000150.1 GCA_012512905.1 Clostridium sp. | reverse complement strand
TTTTTTTAAGTATATATATTATATTATGGAATATAAATAATTTACTAAAGGTAAACGGATTTTTGAAATATTTTTTGCTATCTTCAATGATAAAATCTATTAGTAAATATTATACATTACGTATTCTAATGTAACAGTCTTACTTGTAATGTAACAACAGTAATGTTATATTAAGAGTAGACAATGTTACATTAGGAGGTCGTAATATGATAGAACATTTAGAGCAATATTTAAAAGAACACATAGATGATGAAATTGTTATAGAAAAATATAATAATGATAATATTTTTCCTGTGTATTTAAAGAGCATTTATAGTTTCTATGCAATGGAAATTTTGGATATTGATTGTCTTTTACTTGAAATTATCGATGAAGCTCCAAGAGCTGATTTTATTACAAAGCACTTAAATAGAATTAGAAGTATTACAGATAAGCAGGTTGTTTTATTCTATAAGGAAATTACAAACTATAGAAAAAAAAGTTTAATTGATCAAAAAATTCCGTTTGTTGTTGAAGATGGTCAGATGTATTTACCTTTTATTGGATTACATTTTAAAAGTGCAGTCATAAAAGAGACAATCGAGGTAAACAGTTTTACTCCTTCTGCACAGGTTGCTTTTCTATACTTTCTTTATAATCAGAATTTAATTATTAATAGTACGGACTTTTCTAAAATATTTGGTTGGAATAAAATGAGAACATCTAGAGCATTAAATGAATTATTCGATGCAAAAATTTTGACATACAATATCGGAGGAAAAACAGGTAGGAGTAAAGAATATAGAGTAATTAATAAACTAGATTATTTTAAAAAGGGAAATGAATTTTTCGATACTCCAATAAAAGATATAGTCTATGTAAAAAGAGCTCCCAAAGACTCTTGTATTGCCGGTTTACAGGCCCTATCAAATTTTTCTATGATTAACCCTCCAAATTATTTAGTGAGAGCAATTGGAGCTGATAATTTCAAAAAAGAAAATTTAGATATAATAGATAACAAAGATATTATTAAAGATGAAGACTCTTTAGAACTTCAAATATGGAAGTATGATCCAAGACTATTTACAAGTAATAATGTTGTTGATAAGGCTTCTTTGTACTTATCTTTAAAACATGAAACAGATGAAAGGGTAGAGCAAGCACTAAAATATATGTTGCAAGGTGAACAATGGTACATGGATTAGAAAAATTTAAAGAATATTTTGCTGATTTTACAAATCAATATGTTTTTATTGGTGGAACTGCCTGTGATATTTTAATGGATGATTTAGGAGCAACTTTTCGAGCAACTAAAGATTTGGATGTAGTGCTAATTATAGATGCACTAGACGTTTCATTTGGAGAACAATTTTGGACGTTTATAGAAGATGGTGGTTATAGACAACGCCAAAAAAGTACAGGAGATGAACAATTTTATAGATTTACAAATCCTTCTCATCCTGACTTTCCATTTATGATAGAGTTGTTTAGCCGAAAGCCAAATAACTTCAACTTAAAATTTAAAAATGGTCTTACTCCTATTCATATTGAAGAAAGTATAGCGAGTCTTTCCGCTATAATCTTAGATGATAGCTACTATGAATTATTGTTGAAGTCTCAAACAACAATAGATGGATATTCTGTAATGGACATAGAAACTGTAATTTTGTTTAAAATAAAAGCTTTGATAGATCACAAAGAGAGAAAAGATGCTGGCTTTAATGTTGATTCAAAAAATATAAAAAAACATAAAAATGATATATTTAGATTACTAGCTAATGTTCTTCCTACAAGCAAAGTAAAAATTGGTACAGAAATTAAAGATGATATTAGAAAATTTATAAATTTGATTAAAATAGATAAACCAATATTAAAAGACCTTGGGATAAAAGATAGCAGTCTAGATGAAATGATAGATTTAATTACGCGAATATACTTATAATATCCAAGCTTCACAACTATTGTTAAGATATTAGTGTTTGGAATAAGTCATTATACAAGTCTATTTATTTAGGTGATAATCTAAATCAGAATTTTTCTGAGCAATTTTTACCACCGTAAAATACTGTATTTATAGTACAATATAAATACAGTTTGATTCTGAAAGGTGGTGGCATATGATTAAGATAGCTATTTGTGATGATGAGATTTCTGAGTTAAAAAGAGTAAAAGGTTATATTAGTGAATATCTAGAAAATCATTTGTCTTTTGAAGTATATTTTGAATGTTTTTTAGTGCCTTTTGAACTTTTAAATCATATTGAAAA
>JAAZDF010000149.1 GCA_012512905.1 Clostridium sp. | reverse complement strand
ATAAACATCATAGCTAGTAAAAAGTCCATTTTCATTCCGCCTAAGAAAGGTATTCCTGGTATTATATAGTGAAGTAAGAGTCCTATTGCAAGAAGTATTGCAGAAATTGTCATATTTTTAGTTTTCATTTGTTTCTCCTTTTTATAAGTTATTTTATTTTTTATATTTTCTTTTTTACTGCTCACATTTCAAACCACTTTATATACCCCCTTTTTTAGAAATAAAAAAAGATTTCTACCCATACAGGGCGAAATCTCGCGTTGCCACCTGATTTTATGTATCATAAAATACATATCTCATAACTTCAGACACTAACATGTCCTATCCCTTTTAACGGTGGGAGTTCCGGAAGCTACTACTACGTTTCGCTCTTCCCTTCATAGGTCCATTCAGTTATTATAGCTTATAAGGTTTCCACCGTTTCCTTACTCTCTATTAAAGCATCTAATATTTACTAATCCTAGTCTAAAGGTTTACACAATTTTATTATACTACAGTAGGCTAATAATTTAAAGCTTTATTTAAAATATTTATATCATCTTACATTATTTTTGTTAAAATATTTTTGCATCCCTAAAGTATCGCTTTCATGTTATATTGACAACGTTGATAGTTTTGATTCCTGTTTAGTATTTTCATAATCAGTTCTATAATCAGACAGGTTATTATATCAATTCAAATTAAAAAATAAAAGCGTTAAAATTAGAATTGGATTTAACCCTAGAAGAGGTTGGTAATCTTGTGGAAGTTGCTAAAAGTACAGTTATGAAATAAGAAAATGAAGATATAGAAAATATGAGAAGAGATAAAATTATTCTTCTAGCTAAAGCTTTAAAGGTCCCACCTTTATGGATTATGGGAATTGAAGAAGATGATGATATAAATTTGGATAATGTAGAGCTTCCAATTCTAGGCCAGATATCATGTGGAAATGGAATCTTTGTATTTGAAGGAATTCTAGGTCATGAAGCTACACCTAAAAGCCCATGGAGATAGTATGACAGGTGCTAGAATAAACAACGGAGATCTACTCTTAATTAGAAAACAACGAGAAGTAGAAAATAGTAAAATTACAGCTGTTTTAATAGGCGATGAAGAAGTGTCCTAAAGAGGTTTTATAGAAATAACGGCCAATTAGTACTTCAATCAGAAAATCCTCAGTACCCACCTATTGTATCTCCTCCAAAAGAAGTATCTATTTTAAGAAAACTTATAAAAATAGTGATTAGCCTATAAAAAAACCTAGTAGACAAATTGCTGTCCCTAGGGTAATCTTTTATTCTATATGGAATTTAAATTCCTCCTATGCCTCTACTGAGAATTTTAATCTTTAGTCTTTTCTTTAATTCATCATCTACACTTTTATCCATTCCAACTAACTGATAGCCAGCCTTCATCATTCCGGCTACATAAAAGGGAATATATTTTGCATCAAGATGATTCATAAACTCATATATTTTTTCAACTGTTATATCTTCAGATAGGCTTTCTACTAATTTACCTAGCTTTGTAAAATAGATATACCCTTTTGATGCTGTATAAATAAAAACTGTTGTTGAAATTAAAAGTATTACTGTGAACACTTGAAGTATAAGTTGAGTAAATAACAAGAACCTCATAAATTAAAACCTCCCAACCCAAGAAGATTAATAGATACCATTAAAATTTTCTTTCATTGGGTATATTATAACACTGAGATGGTAAACTTTAAAGTAGGAAAACACCCCAGCAGACTATATAAATCCACTAGGGTAATTCTACTACTCCACTTCTAACACTACTTTAAATTTCACTTCAAACCTATTACAGGCTTGTGATTCTGGAAGTCCATCAATTATTTCATACTCGCCATCAAACTTATTGAAGAAGTCTTGATACTCCTCAAATGTTGGTTCGATGACCTGATCTCTTTCTTCTCTTTTAAGCTTGCGTTTTATATAATCTGATAAACAATACATTAAAAACTCCTGGTGCTTTTTACTTAATTCTTCAAATTTCATTTTTATCTCCTCCTACTCTATATATAGAAATAGGAAGCAAAAATTACTATACTAAAATAAAAATATTTTTATTTAATAGCTATTCTATATCATCTTCATCTAATTCTAGCTCACTTAATTCAAGCAAATCATCCAATAGTTCATATCCTTTGTCATTAAATATATAAGTCAATTTCCTGCCTTCACTTTTTATATTTACAGTAATAATACCCATTACTTGTCCTGACATCTTTTTAAAAGTCATACCTATATCTCCAAAATATTCTGCATCATAAAATGCATCTATAAAATCATGCCCATTGGAGTGAATAACACGAATAAAGTTTAATATATCAAGTTTGATTGTCTCTTCCAAAGTTTTATCTTCTTTTTTAAATAATTTATTTATCACTAATGTTGAATATTTCAAGCCTATCACCTCTTTTTTATTTATATTTTAATTTACATCTATATTTATTTAGATTTTCTAAGCAATTCTAAAGTACTTATGATATTATTAACTTTAATATTAAAATAAAGGATGATTATATGCAATTAGAAAAGGAAAAATACACCAAGATTCATGAATTAATTATTGATGGATATTCTTACCGAGAAATCAGTAATGAGATGGATATATCAAAAAACACTCCTGGAGCTTTAATAAAAAGATTTAGAAATACAGGTTCTATTTATCCTTCTATAAATAGAGCATCAATATACGATCCAATAATAAATGAACTTAGAGAACGCATAAGTTTGTATCTTTTAACTAGAAGGCGAACTTATAATTCTTGGAAAAAACAAAAACTTAGCTCTGACGAAATATATGAACTAATTAAGGCTGATGGCTATCAAGTATCCAAAACTAAATTCAAAGAGCTTTTAAGATATGAAAAAAATAGTCTCAAAGAAAGTTATCTAAATATTATTCATCTTCCTGGTGAAAAAGTTCAATTTGACTGGGGCAAAATCACTCTAACGATAAATGGCACGGATAAAAGATTATTTATTGCAGTATTTACTTTACCATTTTCTAATTACAGAAAAGCTTATGTTTATGAGAATGAAAATGGTTATTCTTTTACAAAAGCTTTTAAAGAATTTATAAAAGATATGGATGGAGTCCCACCAATACTTTTAACAGATAATATGAAAATTGCCAGGATAATCAATAGAAAAAATCATAAAGAGAAAATACTCACTAAACTATTTTCAGATTTATCCCGTCACTACGGATTTGAGGTTGAATTTTGTAATCCTCGATGTCCAAATGAAAAAGGTTCAGTAGAAAATGGTGTAAAAGTTATTAAGTCAGAAATACTTTCCTCTCATCTCAACTCATGTAATACTATAGAAGAACTAAATACGTTCATTAGTGATACTTGTGAAAGATTAAATAATGATAAGCATTACAGGAAAAATGATACTTGTACTAATCTAATGAAACACGAGATGAAATGTTTTAAACCCTTACCAAAATCTCCATATATCTATTATGAAGAAAGTACAAGAATAGTAAGTAATAAAGGTGAAATATCTTTTAAAAATAACAAGTACGGTGTACCGTCATATTTAAAGGGTGAAAAAGTAAATATAAGATACAATAAAACTCTTATTTATATAATTTCGAAAGATAATAAAATTATTTCTAAATATAATCTATCTGATAAAAAACATAATAGATATCACCGTATATGGTATTCTATAAGAAAACTTTTAGAAAAACCTGATGGGTTTATACATAGTGAAGAATATAGCGATTTACCAAAATGGATGAAAATAATCTTTCAAAATGCTTGTCAAGGTAATCCCATAACATTTGGAAATCTACTTTATAAATTACATGGAAAACCAAAAGATCTGATTTCAAAATTAGCACGGCGAAAAAACACTTCTATATATTTATTAAAAATAGAACAAATATATGTAATGCTTGAGTAAAATATCTTTCTTTCCTATTGATCCTTGATAAATTATTTTTCATAATTTCTACCAAGGAATTTTTATATTGTTTTTTATTATTTGAATATTCTCACAAGCTAGCTGATCCTATTTTTATATTTTTTTCTCTGCTTGTCCCAAGTTTAAATAGCATCTATTTTAAAATATCAACATTTTTATCCAATCATATATCGTTTGTAACCACTCTTATGCTTTGGTAATCTATAGTCACCAACTGAACCAGTGTCTCCTGCGCCAGGTACATGTCCAAGTATCAATTTCTCTTTTTGTTGATATTTTACTTTTCTTATGCAACCATGGATATAACAGATATTCT
>JAAZDF010000015.1 GCA_012512905.1 Clostridium sp. | reverse complement strand
CAACTCCGATATTAACGGAGCTCTAAATATATTAAGAAAAAGTAAGGTTGTAGGCTTAGATGCCTTATACCGTAGAGGTGCCGTGGATACACCACTGAGAATAAGAGTAGCTTAGGCTATATATTCTCAGAAACCCCTCCTGTGCTTTAGCTCAGTAGGGGAGGTTCATTACTTGTCGTATACAAATTCTGTTCCTTTTTCTATGAGGCTCTTTGCAAGTTCTCCTGATTCAAAAATTAAAGTGTCAGCGCTAATTGTAAATTCAAAATCACTGCTATCGCTTTCACTATTTATGTACAATAATAATTTCTTTCCATCAATAATATATATACCTGTAGGCGAGTAGCTTGTAACACCTCTATGAAATTCAAAGGTCTCATCTGATCCGTTAATCATGAGGTAGGACATTCCATCTGTTGTAACATATACTCCAGTTTTTATAGAATCAATAGTTTTTGAACAAGATGACACTATTGATATAAATATAATTATAAATATTATTTTCAGCAAAAATATTGGTCTTTTTTTCATATTGCCACCTACATTTTCATTTGATTTTCTCATATAATATGCTGCTACTACTATTCATTAATTATATATATTATACTTTTATTAAGCATTTATTACAATTATATTTTGCTTTATCAATCTAAAAAAAAAATCGCTAAACCGTTGATTTTATTAGTTTTCTAGATGCAAAAAACTGATATTAGAATATTTCTTATTAGGATCCATTAGTTGTCCATTATATGGAAATAAGTTCTTCTCTATGAATTTTTTCAAAATTTGTCAATTTATCTTTATTAATAAATTAAGCTAATATTTCTTACTAATACCACATCACAGGAGCAATATTTAATAATATATAAGCTTATTTTTCTTATCTTATGTAGGACTTTTAAATCTTTATAAATCAATTTATTATTAACAAAATTTCACTTGACAAATCATCAGATTATGATAGTATGTGCGTGTAGCATATAGCGAAAGGGAGTGTATTATGCCTAATACTAAAAATCAACCTTATTATTTTAAACACAAAAATAAAGGCAGATTTATTGAAGCCTGTCTACTTTGTCTTTTAAAAGAAAATAAATCTTATGGTTATAACCTACTAAAAGATTTAGCTGATTTTGGTTTTATTGAGGGTGAAATAAATATAAGTATTATATATAGAAATCTAAAAAATATGGAAAATGAGAATCTTATAGTTTCTTCCTGGCTTGAAAGTGACGAAGGTCCCAGTAAAAAAGTTTATGAAATTACAGAAAAAGGTGAAGAAAAACTTAGCTATTGGATAAAATTTTTAAATGAAAGAAAAAAACGTATAAATTTAATAACAGGTAAATATAATTCATTGAAATAAAGGAGCATCCATGCAAAATAAAATATTTTACACATTAACCGTCATTCTTCTAATAATTTCTTATTTTAAAAGCAAAAGTAAAACAAAAAAAGCTCTTGAAAAGGCGCTTAAATCATTCGGGAATATCCTTCCTCAAATGCTTGGAATTATTACTTCAGTTGGTCTTATAATAGCTTTTTTAAATCCTGAGACCATTAGTAAAATAATAGGTAGTTCTTCTGGCTATTTTGGTGTAGCCCTAGCGTCTATTATTGGATCTATAACTCTTATCCCAGGTTTTATAGCATTTCCAACTGCCGCAATACTATTAGAAAATGGCGCTGGCTACATGCAAATTGGAGCATTTGTGTCCTCTCTTATGATGGTAGGACTTTTAACTATGCCAGTAGAAATCAAATATTTTGGTAAAAAACCTACTTTTTTAAGAAACTCTCTGGCCTTTATATTTTCTTTTGTTGTAGCAGTTATCATTGGAAGGGTGGTTGATTAAAATTAAATTAGTTAAGAAATATATAGTATTTATTGTAGTTGTAATTGTTCTTGGAATAACTTTTTTATTAGATAAAAGCCTTGCTTTAGAGGCAGTTGGCACAATAAAGTTTAGTTTTAAAGAAATGATAATGGTACTACCTCCAATTTTTATACTGCTAGGCTTGTTAGATGTTTGGATAGCTAAAGATACCATGGTGAAATTCATGGGAGAAAAATCTGGAATAAGAGGTATACTACTTTCTTTTCTTCTTGGCTCGGCAGCTGCTGGACCACTTTATGGAGCATTTCCTGTGGCAGCAGTATTTATGAAAAAAGGTGTAAAATTTTCAAATATATTAATTTTTATAGGAGCCTGGTCAACTACCAAATTACCTATGCTATTATTTGAGTTTGCATCAATGGGGGCTAAGTTTACTATAACGAGATTTATCGTAAATATATTTGGAATTTTAATAATAGCATTTATAGTAAATAAATCTTTAAGTGATAAAGAGATAGAGGACATTTATGAAAGTGTAGAAGAATAAAAAAACTTTGAAAAATAATTAATTTGATTTATTTTGATAAACTAAGAACTTACAGTAATGATAAGAAAACCCCTAGAAATTTTATGATTTCTAGGGGTTTATTGATTTTACAATTATTTTTATTTAGGGTACTCAACTTCTACTAATATTGGATCATTATCATCCCAAAAATCATCCCATGAACTTAATTCTATTTCAATCGGCCCTTCACTTATTGGTTTATATGCACTTTTAATACCCTCTATAGTATTTCCAGGTCTTATATCTTTCATGTCCAAGTTAGGATCATTTTCTAAACCTGTTCCATCTAGTTCTTGACCATCTTGGAATACTTGCTCACTAGAAAACAATATCCAGCTTGTAGTCTCATCGCTATTATTTGTCCAAGTATAATCTATAACTATACAGTCTTCTCCATCCCAATCTTTTCCTAGTTCTACTGAGTTCATAGTCACAATATCTTCTCCAATAGTATAAGTTCCAATAGCTGATCCGCTTTCAGGTACTGCTTCTTCCTTTTTTTCTGGATCATCTTCTTTTTCTGTATCTACAAGAGCACTCCCTGTGTCTTTTGGACTTTCTGCCTTATCATCAGAACATCCAACAATTGCTAAAATAAAAACTAAACTGACTATTAACGCTAACATTTTTTTCATATTTATTCCTCCTATTTTAATTTTATATTTAAATAATATTTGTGATTTGGACAACAGTGCCTGATTATAATAGTTTTAAATCTAAACTAAAATCAACCAACAAAAGCTAAGTTTTTATTACTATAAAGTTTTTAATCTAGTGTTTGAAAACGACTTAGAATATTTCTCAGTGCCTCTAACTTTTATTTCTATCCGCTGCATTTACTTAGTGGTTAAGTGAAGCTGCACTATCAAATTTCTCACCATTTTAATATTTTTATCTAACATGTACCAACAGTTACAATTTTTTTCTAAAGACAAGACATTTCTATCAATTATCTTTTCAATTTTATTCCTCCAGTTAAACTTTATATTTGTATGTTATACCTAGTGAACTCTACTTAAGTTAATTATATCAATTGCTTTTCACTTTTAACCTAGTCGTAGCGGCTAGTTATTTTGAAAAAAGATTCGATATAACATAATATTTAATCAGAATTCAACAATTAAAAAGAAAAATCCAAACTCGCTTATTGAGTTTGGATTTTATGATTTTATATATAATAAATTAATTTATAATAAGTATAACTAGATAAATAGGATCCTAGAATATTCTCTTATGACTAAATATGAATATAAGGTAATTTACTTTATATCCAATATTTTTTGCGCTGCATAGTCTGTTCCCCGAGATCTTGATACACTACTCCAGTATTCAAGTTTTTCTTTACAATTATTCTCAATAAAGTCGAAGGCATCGAATAAATCGTTTCTTGTAAAATAGTTTGGGTCTAATATACTAGCTAAACTGTTTTTTTCCATATCATAAGCTATATTAAATTGATCACTTGAAAATGGTAATATTATCATTTCTTTTCCATAGTATATGGATTCTGTTAAAGTATTACAACCTCCATGAAATATAACTGTATCAATATAGGGCATAAGAGCTATTTGGGGTATAAAATCCTTTACTACTATATTTTCCGAACTAAAATGTTTAAGTTTTTTTGCATTACTACCTGCAGAAACTATAATTAGTGCTTTAGGATAAATTTTTCTACTATATATTATAAGCTTTTCAAGAACATCTTTTCTATTTGATAAAAAAGTTCCTAAAGTTATCATTATCTTTTTTTCTTTAGTATCTATTTTTTCTTGCCATTTACTATCAAGTTCAGATTTTTTAAACGAATTACCTACATATATTTTAAGAGTTTTACTTTGATTATTTTCATCATTATAAAAATCAAAATAGTTGTATATAACAGCTATATCTGATACTAAACTAAACGCATTGTTTACTTTTTCTAAAGATTTATTTTCCGATATAATACTATTGAATACATTTGTAAATTCTTTCTCTGTTTGAATTGAAACTTTTTCCAATCTTTTTAAATCTGATTTCTTAACCTTTATAGCTGAAGGCCAATTTTTAGGCACATTAAAATGTCTACCTTTTGATGGAATAGTATTAGGATGTGGAGGACAAAATGTTATAAAAGGCAGCTCTAAAAAGTATAAACTAAGAGTCACTGAATAAGACAAAATATCAACTACATAAAGGTCTACAGCTAATGAATCGTTTATAATTCGTATATTTTCAATAAGCTCCTCAGGACTATACAGCATATCCGCTTTTCTGTGATGGGACTGCGTTATTAAAGTTTCTATAGGCCCTTTTCTTGTAGAATCAAAAAACTCTTCTAATCGCATTCTTTCTTCATCTGGTTGATTTGTACTCTCAGCTTTTCCTATATTTTTATTTGCATTTATATCTATCTCATAAAAATCCAAATCTTCATTTAAGACTCTTTCCTTAAAATCCAAGCTACAGCCAAATGTAACTTTTGCTCCCTTTTTTTGAAAGCTTTTTGCAAGTACTAATAAAGGATTAAAATGTGAATAAAAAGGTGGACTTATAAAAAATATATGCTTATATTTCATATTTTTGCTCTCCCTTTAAAGATAAGTAAAATGAAATAAATTCATTTGATATTTTGTTTATTGAAAAATGTTTCTTTACTGTTTTTCGGCCTTCTTTTTAAATTTTATTAAAATCTTTATTAGTAAATCCAGAATCAAAAATATATTTTTCTGCTTCCTTGCCAATAGTCTCCCAGCTACTTGTATCAATTAAGAATCCATTTATTCCACTTTTTAAATAGCTCTTGACTCCTCCTTTAACTGGTCCAAATGTTAAAAACCCTTTAGACATAGCTTCTAGTATTGCTATACCGAACTCTTCTTTAATGCTAGAACATAGGTATATATGTGGTAAATTAAACTCTTTTTTAAGAATACTTTTTTCAAGAAGTCTGACCTGATTATTTGGCATTGCACTTTTATGAATAAAATTATCTTTTAGGTCAGAATGTTTTTCAATATAATCATAAAAAAACCTAATTATACTTTCTTCTTCTTTGCTTGGACTTTCTATATCTCCACCAATAATTAAAAGATTATGAGTTTTTGAAAGTCTAGAATTTGTCCATGCTTTTAAAAGCTCTATGTGCCCTTTTTGATCAGCTAACCTTCCAACATTTAATATTATAGGTTTTTCAAAAAAAGATTCTTTAATATTATTACTTTTTATAAACTCATTCAAGTATAAATCTAGATTTACACTTCTAGAAGATTTATTAATCTGGATTCCTTCACCTATCATAGTAAGTTTTCTATTAATACTATCATTTTTAAATTGAGGAAAATATATTTCAAGTTCTTTTTTTATATCCTCATCTCCAATCCCTACTATTCTATCGCTTATGTGTATTAACTCATCACCAATTTTTATTTTATTGAGTTTTATTATGAGATCTTTAAATTCCAGTTCTTTTAAATATCCAAACTCATCAAACATATTCCTATGAGGATCTGGTGCTAAGGTAAACACAAGTTTCTTATTTAATTCTTTACTCAAATCGGCTACAGCCTTAGATGCATTATCTAGGTACCTTGTATGGAAAATATCTGGTTTTACATCTACTTGTTTTAAAAAATTAGCTATATATCTTTTTATAAATAGTTCTTTTTTAATAAATGGATCATCTATAGATTTGTCTAAATATATAGGAAGCCTAATAAAAACATGATTTTCACCGTAAGTACTAATAAAAGGTTTGTTTGATTTTTGAGTTATAGTTACGGTAAATACAAAGGATATATCTTTATCTTTTGATACTTCATCCCCTAAATCTTTTAATAAAACAGCAAGTCCTCCATTATTACCTTTTCCGCTATCTTCAAAATCTCCATAAAACATAGACTGAAGAATTAATACTCCATCCTTCTTAAATGTTAAATCTGAATTTAAAAATTGAATATAACTATCATAAAATACTTTATTTTTACCATGTCGTATTTTATCTTTAATAAAATACATATCTATATTTTTTATTGAGTAGAGATTTACAAGCAAGTTTAATATCTGAAATTTTATATTGTCAGGATAATCAAGTTCTAATAAGGCATATAAATCATTTTTAAATCCATCTCTTTTAAAAATATTTAAATAGTCAAGCAAGATAGATAATATATCTAAATCCTTATTATATTGTTCAAGGAAAAATATAATATCATCACCAGCTAGGAGATCCATCTGACATTCAATGCATATATCTAAAATATGGTACAGTTTATCAGCATTATATGTTTTTTGTGCAATTAAAGTCTTAATATTATTTGCAAGCATTTTTTTAATATCACTATTTAGAAACTTTAAAATAGTATCTACAATAAATCTATCTGTATATGGATTATCTCCTAAGAACTTACATAATTCTCCTATGTCTTTATCACCCAAAGTATTTTTACATTCTATTTTCTTTAGAATTTGAATTCTTTCAATTAGAGCTATTTCTTTTGGATTTGTCGTTTTGTTTGTTTTTATATAATTATTTAAAAATATAAGAGGATATACATAGTGGTTATTTATGTCGTAAATATGATTTCTAAACTCAATAAATTTATTCATAACTTCACCTTCCTATTTCATAATCAAGTATTTGTTATTATATTAAACTATTAACTTTTAATTCAATTATACACTCTACATCCGTTATTACACAGCTTTGTCTTTTAACTTTTAGTGATGTTTATGAAAAATTTTAGCTTAAATAAAAATTAAATTATCCGCATACTATTTTAAATAATATACGGATAATTCCTAGTAGTGTTTCTTATGGATAATATTATTCAAGAACAAATTCTTTTATCAAACGATTGAATTTTTCAGGATGTTCCCCAAATAACATGTGTCCAGCTTTTTCAAAAAATTCTAATCTACTATTAGGAACTTTTTCAGCAACATATGCACTTCCTTCCCAAGGAAATACTTTACTTTCTTTAGCTACTAATACCAAAGTTGGTATAGTAATATACGGTAAAAAATCTCTCCAATCTAAATTAGTATGATCTCGCATTATTTCAATTTTAACTCTTGCAGGAGACTTCATAATTTCATCGGTAAGAAATTTTAAATCCTCATTAGAAGGATCCTTATAAAGGCATCCTTTAACAGTTCCCTCTGCGGATTCTCTTTCAGCATATTTTAAATCACAGGTTAACCTTATAAACGATTCTACATCGTAGCATCCTGTTTGTCCCCATTTCCAGTCAGGTCCAATATACTGGGCTGGCGACTGATCTACACTCACTAATTTACTTATGCGGTCATTTCCAAATAATTCGAGGTATGACCAAAGTATTGATGCTCCCATAGACCACCCTATTGCTGTTACATCCTCCACCTCTAAATATTGTAATAATTCATTAATGTCTTTAGCAAATCTTGCTATTCGATATCCATGATCTGGTTTATCTGAATCACCATGACCTCTTAAATCCATAGCTATAACTTTAAAATCTTCTGCTAATACGTCAATGTTTTTACCAAAAAACCCTATACTGCATCCCCAACCTGGTATAAATAGTATAGGCTTACCTTGTCCTTTAACTAGATAGTTGATTTTCACATTGTCTTTTGTTGTAAAACTATTCATAGTAAACATCTCCTTTTATTTTTGCGAGTTCCTATAACTTTTAAAATAGCTCAAACATTATTTTGTTTGAGCTTTTCTTAACTGTACCATTGATTGTTATATTTATATTTATAATTCGCTCCCTGATGTATATGTTTTTTATTCATAAGATAATCAAACCAGTATGATATTAAAATCTATAAATACTTCAAAATACTAAGTATTCAGTTAGTTAGATCAATCTTATTCTATTTATATTTAAATAATATAAAATATATAATATTAATTATTACTTTTTAACTAAGTCATTTTCTCTTTTATCACCTAAGAAAAAAAGAGCAACAGTTCCAGGACCAGTATGGGAACCAATAACAGTTCCAACGCTATTTATCATTATCTTTCCATTAAGGTTTGGAAAAGTTTCCCCTACTAAATCAGCTACTTTTTTTGCATCATCATAACATGCAGAATGTGATATAAAACATTTACCAGAATAATTTAAATTGTTTTGAGCATGAACTTCCATTTTATGTACAATTTCAGAAATTACCTTTTTCTTACCTCTAATCTTTTCTCTAGGTATTAATTCTCCGGAACTATTCATATTAAGCAAAGGATTTATATTTAATAAATTCCCAACAAATGAACTCGTAGAAGATATTCGTCCACCTCTTTTATAATGTGTTAAGTCAGTTGAGAAAAACCAGTGATGCATATTAAGTTTGTTTTCTTCAAGCCAGTCGTAAATTTGCTCTATATCTTTTCCTTCATCTCTCATATCCGCTGCTAAATCTGTAAGTAGCCCATATCCTGAAGATGCACCTAAAGAATCAACAACCATAATTTTTCTTTCTGGATAAGTATCAAATAATTCATCTTTTGCTAAACATGCTGCATTATGAGATCCTGAAAGTCCAGATGATAATGATATATGTAAAATATCTTTTCCTTCTTTAAGAAATTTCTCGAAAAACACTATATATTCTCCTATACTTGGAAGAGATGTTAGTGGCATAGAGCCTTCGTCTATTTTTTTATAAAACTCTTCAAATGGCATCGATTGTCCTAAATCATCTAAATATTCCTCATTATCTATCTCATAATGAAAAGAAATAAAGGGAATATCTCTTTTTTCTAAATATTCCAAAGTCATATCTACAGTTGAAGTACAAGTTAAAATAAATTTTGACACAATAATCACTCCTAATAAAATATTTATTGTTATAATTACAGCATTTAACTAATAATTAATTTGCCTTAGTCTTTCATAAATAACAACTGAAAATGATACTCCAGCATTTAAGCTTTCAAGGTCTCCTGGCATTGGTATTATAACTTTAGTATCTGAAATATTCAGTATTTCAGAGCTAACCCCTCTTCCTTCATTTCCAATAACTATAACAATGTTACCCGTCAAATCTGTCTCAAATATTGATTTTTTTGCATCTAAAGAGGTAGTAACTATTGAAAAACCGTTCTTTTTTAGAAAAATTAAATCTTCTTTTGTTTTATATATAATAGGAACTTTAAAAAGTGAACCCATAGTTGACCTTACAGATTTGTCAGAAAATGGATCTACAGTATTTTCACCTATAAAAACTGCATCTACAAGAGTTCCATGAGAAGTTCTTATAATAGTACCAAGGTTTCCAGGATCTTGTAGCTCATCTAAATATACATACACTTTACTTTTTTCTTTATTATCTACTGTTTTTGGTAAGGAATCTATATCAACTAAAAAAATATAACCTTGAGGAGTAACTGATGTCGACATAGTTTCTATTATGTCTTTTGAAACTATATAAATATCAAAACCTTTGCTGTAGTCCTTTAATAATTTCTCTGTTTCCTCTATATCATTTTTATCTATAAATAAAGAGTCTATCTTTACATTAGAATTTAAGGCTTCTTTAAAAACTCTTATTCCTTCGCAGATAAAAAGTCCTTCCTCTTCTCTGTACTTTTTTCTGTGAAGCTTTTTAACATTTTTTATTTTTTGATTGTTTTTACTTGAAATTTCCTGAAAATTATTCATTTATAACGTATTTTCTAGTTTGGCTAAGTCCTCTGAACTACCAATGATTACTAGAATATCTCCTTCTTTTATAACATCCTTTG
>JAAZDF010000148.1 GCA_012512905.1 Clostridium sp. | reverse complement strand
ATTGATGATGGTTCTACAATAACAGGAATGGAATTTTCTTATGATCAATCTAAGGTTGATGAAGTTATAGCTGAAACTTATAAGCGAGAAGGTATTTTTTATGTTAGGGTTTGGATGAATGAAGGTCATTTAAAGCCTGGAGATGATATAATGTATGCATTAGTAGGCGGAGACATTAGGCCAAATGTTATAGATGCATTACAATTTTTAGTGGGTAATCTTAAAAATCATTGTGTTACAGAAGTTGAAATAAAATAATAAGTTTTTAAAATAAAAAAATCCCAGTTTTCTGGGATTTTTCATATTATAGTACTCCATCTTTTATTATAAGATCTACTCCTGCACGGCCATTGGCAGTCCAGAAGAATTTTACAAGTTCTCTATCTTCATTAAAACTTTTATATTTTACAAGATTATCATTGATTTTTTCAGATGAATATTCAGTAAAACCAGCTTGTTTTAATTCTTCAACATAAGCTAAAGCAGCATCATAATCTAATGTTTCATAGCCTACATATCTGTGAAATTCTCCTCTTTCATCATTCAGAACTATATTACCTTTAAGCTCTGGAACAGTTGACATAAAGCTTGTTGGCCAATCGTTATGGCTTTCAACTACAACAACTTCTTCTTCTTTAACTTCATCTTCTACTTTATCATTATTAGTTATATCTGATCCTTCAGGTATTTGTTCTTCTACTTTCGTAGTACATGCAGTAACAAACAATGATAATGCTAATACTAACACCAAGATGACTATACTTTTACGTCTCATTTTGTAACATCTCCTTTATTTCTATAAATCTCATACCTTTCCATAATAACAGAGTTTATAGAATATGTCAAAAAATGCGCCGGAAAGTCAGCACCAACGAGTAAATCTTTTTAAAAACTCCTCAAAATTCATAATCATGCACTTTTTAAAATTATCCACAGAGTTTAAGTTTTAAAATTATTTTATCCACAGTTCATAAGAATAGAATTCCCTATTTATTAAATTTGTGGATAATCTTATATATTTAGTTGAATTTTTCCTTCCCATTTAACACAACCTTTGATATAATTTAATTATAAGCAACGTATTTGCATGCGGTTGTTTAAGTTAGCGATATCTTCAGGTGTTAGAGTGTCTCTGCGAAAAGATTCTAATAACCTTGAAGATATTTCTTTTATTGAAGCTCTTAGACTTCTAACCAACTCATATCCACACTCAAATAGTTGTCTTAATATATCTGCTATCTGCACCAAAAGATAGTGGTTTTTCATTGCATTATAATCTTTGCAACAAAGATGTCCTATGTTGTTTTTTATATTCTTCTGATTATTAAAACCTTCATTTTCAATTTTCCATCTACTTCTTCCTGCAAATAATATTTTTTCTGCATTATTTTCTTTTATTGCTATATCAGTGATAAATGTAAATTCTTTTTCTTTTTTATTTTCAACTAATTTAGCTTCTAAGACATTTACTACATTATCCTTATATTCTATTTCATTTACCCAAGTGTAACCCTTGATATTACTATTATCTTTAAGTTTTTTCAATCCTTCAAAGTCTAACCAAATACTTTTAGTTCTACCTTCCTTGAAGGTAAATATATATTTCCAATTGTTTTTATTACATATCTTAAATATTGGATCTACTGCATATAGGCTGTCACCAAGTATACATATCGGTAACCTTTTATAGTTCTTTTTTAACCTTTCAGCCAATCTTTTGAATGCTTTTAATTCACAATCTTGTTTTTCGTAAAACTCTTCATTCTCGATAAATTCAGTATCTATGCTAAGTACCATATCACCTACTACTAATTTAGCTTCCAATACATAGTGAAAATATATGGTTTTTTCAATTTCACCGGTTTCTTTATTTACATATTCTCTTTTTAGGCAATTTTCGCAATGTCTTTCTTTAAAAGATGCTAAACCTGTTGCATCTACAGCTATTGTCCAGTATTTTTCTAATAATCGATAATGTTCTAAGCATCTCTTTTTCAATAACTCTTTTACCATGTAATTTCTTATTTTTTCGATTTCATTTGGATTTAGCTTTTTTAGAAAATTATTAATAGTATCATGATGGGGTAATTCCTCTAAATCTTGATAACCCAACGTTTTAGCTACATTATTTATACACTTATCTTTGTTAAATTCAGTAGTCATTTGATTCATACTTTGAAGTGCTGTTACATTTTTCATAATTAGAACAAAGAAAATTATATCTGTACTATACTCTATATAGCTTTGATGCCTATTATCTTTTATATATCTTAGATTTGGAATAAGTTCCTTAAAAAAATGTTTTTGAATTCTTAAAAACTCCTCGAAAAAGTTTATTTCCTCTAATTTTTCTCTCTTTTGTTTTCTAGTTATTTTTGCCATCATATCCCTCCTCGTAACGTAGTGAAATCAATGTGTTAACACTTATATTGTATCATATATCACTACATATTAGGGAGGTATTTAGCTCGAAATATATTTACTCGTTAAAGCTGCTACTAATTTATTTGTTTCTCTTCTATTGCTATTTTTCTTCACCTATCAACATTAAACTCTAAGTGTTTCATCATTATTTGCT
>JAAZDF010000147.1 GCA_012512905.1 Clostridium sp. | reverse complement strand
TGAATATTTATAGTTAGTCTTATTTTTGTTAAATATTTCTTTAAATATTTTTTAGTTTTTTTCATATATTTCAGTATTTAAGTAACTGTTACGCATAAACTCTATTCCATTAGGAAGGTCAAAATTTTCTAAACCTTCGGCGCCAGCTCCAAAAAAGAATGCAACTTGCTTTATAATAATCTCCTCCTCAATGTTATTGCTTTCACATATCATATCATATCATACATATAGCCATCTTAACTACGATAATTAATGATTAAAAGATAACTAATTATCTGCTTGTACTTTAATAGTCCAATAATAATTTATAAATATTATATCAATTTTACAGATTAAACAATTAAAGTAATACCTTTTTTATAATAATTTTGAATAACAAATAATGATATAATATAATTACTATAGCTTAGTAAATAGTATATAGGAAAATACTGATAATTCAGTCTAAACCTGAATTCTAAAATATAATGCAGGAGTAAAAAGAACTAAAAAATCAAGATTTGATAACGGATAGCGAGTATGACTCAAAACGTATAAAGTATAAAATAAAATTGATAGATTAGCTATAATTTTTTCTGCCTGATAATTTTTCAAGTTTGAGCTTACAATATTATATATAAAAAGAGGATGGTATAAAATACCATCCTCTTTTTATATATAGCGCGAACATGTTTTTAAAAAACCAAGTTCAGCACTTCTTATTATGGTGGAGATGAGGGGTGTCGAACCCCTGTCCGAAAGTCGAATAATCCAGGTTTCTACAAGTTTAGTTGTGTACTTTACATTCCCTTTACTAGCGTCTACACCAGACTATAGCATCAGTAGCTTTAAATCCCGTTCTTGGTGTCAAAGCTTAACCAAGCTCGTTTGACCGCTTATCGGCGCTCTATCCTAGTCAGCGGTGACTCTAGGTAGAACGTAACAGCCCTTAGGCTGCTAGTGCAAAATTATCTTCTGCGTTTATCTTTTTACCATAGTTTTTTAAAGTAGGACCATGGTTTCCTCCTACCTGCTTGCTGGATACCTCATACCCTCGTCGAAGCCAATACATCCCCATATTTTCTACAAACATAAGTATAACCTATGAAGATTAAAATTCTCTTAATTTTAAAAAAATATTCCACTTTATCCCATTTAGTGATACAATAAGAGTACAAAAAGATAACAATTTGTAAATAATTAACATTTTGTTTCAATTTAAAAAGGTGGTGAGTTAATGAATTTATTAATCTTAGGTGAAACTTTGCTTGATAAAACAAAAATGAACAGTCCAAAATCATGGATAAATATTGTTAAATCTAGAGCTGATGTTAATCTTTATAACAAAACAGTGTCCCGTTGTCAGGTGGAAGAAGTTATTGGGAAGCTGGATATATATGTTAAAAAGTTTGATCCAGACTTTGTTTTTATTCTTTGTGGAACTCAGGACGCTATTTTAAACAAAACGCCAAATCACATTTACAATTCTATAATAGAAGTTATAAATGAATGTACAAATAAAGGTTTAGTAGCCGTAGTTATACTGCAACCGCTCTTTAATGTAGAACTTGTTAGTGCAAACTTTGGTATTCCTGAAAGAGACTTACAAAATTCATTAGTAACACTTAAAAGATATAGACGTTTAATCGAAGATTACTGCTTTGAAGCTAACATAGGGATTATGGATTTCGAAAAAGCTTTTATAGAAAATGATTCCAGAATCCTTCCTGAGAAATATTATACTGATGGCTTTCATCTAACAGAATATGCTCATGAAATGATAGCTGAGAAATTTATCGCTAGATATAAAGATCTTCTTACCGATAAAGACTCCAAAAGAAATTTTTCTAACATACAAATAAATACAATAAAAAAATAAATGGTAGCTAGGGGCTGCCATTTATTTTTTATTTAAGGGTTTATTTTTTTACTCATTTATTTCTTTTCTCATTTATTTCTTTGGTTTTAACTGCTCACTTTAAGCTCGCCTTTTTAGTCATTGTCTATTTCAAAAAATATTTCCCTTGTATCTAAATCTACTTTTGATACTCTTATCTTTATTTTATCTCCAAGGGAATATACTTTCTGGGTATTTTCTCCTGTAAGATTCATTTTTACTTCATCATACACATAGTAGTCATCATCCATATCACTAATGTGGACAAGTCCTTCTATAGTGTTTGGAAGTTCTATAAACATTCCAAAGTTTGTAATTGACCCTATTATGCCTTCAAATTCTTCACCAATTTTGTCTTCCATATACTCAGCTTTCTTTAGAGAATCTAGTTCTCTTTCTGCTTCTTCTGCATGTCTTTCATTTGTTGATGCTTGTTTTGAAGCTTTTTCTACAAATTCACTCAGATATTTTTCTCTTTTATCACTAATACCAAACTTTATCTGCTCTTTTATTATTCTGTGAATTTCAAGGTCTGGATA
>JAAZDF010000146.1 GCA_012512905.1 Clostridium sp. | reverse complement strand
CTATTGTAGATGCAGGAGCAGATGTATGTGTTGCAGGATCTGCGGTATATAAAGATAATGAAATAGAAAAGAATATAAAAGAATTAAAAGAGGCATGTAAGTAAATGGATGTTATTATTGTATCTGGTGGAAGGGCTCCAAGCTTAAATTTATTCAAATCATTAGTAAAAGCTAATACTTTTGTAATAGCGGCTGATAGAGGTGGGGAGTTTTTAAAGGAAAATAATATAGTTCCTGATTTATTAGTTGGAGACTTTGATTCTCTGCCTGATAAAACTTTATTATACTTTAAAGATAAAACCAAGATAATAAGTTATAAAAAGGAAAAGGATTTCTCAGATACAGAAGGAGCTTTTAAGGAAGCAGTGAAGTTAAAGCCAGATACAATATATTTTTTAGGATCAACAGGTACAAGAATAGATCATTTTCTAGGGAATCTTTCATTTTTGAATGCTTCTCTTGAAAAAAGAATTTCTTCTTATATTGTAGATGATTATAATAAAATTTTTTTGATAGATAAAGAATGTGAAATAACAAAAGATTTTGGAGATTATGTTTCATTTCAGAGTTTTAGAGGTGATGTAAAAGATTTTAGCCTGGAAGGCTCTAAGTATAAATTAGAAAATTATACACTGAAAATGGGAGACACAAGGCCAATATCTAATGAGTTTTTAAATAAAACGATAAAGGTGAAATTTAATAAAGGAAAAGTACTAGTTATATTATCAAAAGATTAAAAAAAAGAAGCTGATAAATTACCAGCTTCTTTTAAAAATTATATAGCACGTTCAACTTTTCCTGAACGTAAACATCTTGTACAAACACGAATTCTCTTAGGAGCTCCGTCAACAATAGCACGTACTTTTTTTATATTTGGTGCCCACTTTCTTCTAGTTTGACCGTGTGAGTGTGAGTATTTCACACCTGAAATTACACCTTTATCACATATATCACATCTTCTTGCCATTATAATTACACCTCCTCCATAAGAGATTATTTTAAACAGTAGTGTTTTAAATTCTAATTTAGAACAAATAGTATTTTACCACATTTTCAACTTTAAAAGCAACATATATTTATATAAGTGACTTTATATTGCAGTTAACAGTAAAATATAATATTATAGTATGTATAAATCTTACTAAGATTATTATATACCATTTAAAAAAGGATAACAGAAATATATAAGATTTTAACCGTTAGGAGGATAAAATGATAGGATTAACAAACGAACATGGTAAAATAACATACTCAGAAGATGTAGTTATAAATGTTGTAGGACAGTCGACGATGCAATGCTATGGAGTCGTTGGTATGGCAGCAAAAAATACTACAGCAGGATTTTGGGAACTTATGAAAGTTGAAAACTTAGGTAAGGGTGTTAGGATAAATTATAAAAACTATGAACTTTCCATAGAATTATTTGTAGTAGTTGAATATGGAACTAAAATATCTGAAATAGCAAACAGCATTATTCAGACTGTCAGATATAATGTAGAAAAATACCTTGGACTTAAAGTATCAAATATAAAAGTAAATATTGAAGGGGTAAGATTTTAAAATCTTAAAAGAATATTAAGAATTCTATTTATAAAATATATTAAAGATATTTTTATTATGCTATATAATAATGCAAATTAATAAAAATATTTATGTTTTATTTAGATGGACATAATTTTGATGCCCATTTTATTCAGGAGGAATATTAATGAACTATGATAAAATTAATGGACAACATTTTCTAAGCATGGTTTCAAATGCTAGTTTAAGACTAGAAGAAGAAAAGGCTTATGTTGATTCATTAAACGTTTTCCCTGTACCCGATGGTGATACAGGAACTAATATGTCTATGACATTTACAGCAGCAGTTAAATCAATAGAAGATTCAAAAAGTGAATCTATAGGTGAGATTTCTAAGATGATGGCAAGAGGAGCCCTTATGGGTGCAAGAGGAAACTCTGGAGTTATACTTTCTCAGATTTTTAGAGGTATAGCAAAGGGATTTGAAAATAAAGAAGATGTAAATCCTCATGAATTTACTCTAGCCCTTCTTGAAGGGTCCAAAGCAGCTTATAGAGCAGTTATGAGACCTACTGAGGGAACAATACTAACTGTTATCAGAGAAGTAGGAGAGCAGTCTACAAAGATTCACACAGATGACTTTGAAGAAATATTTAATAGTATATGCGAAATTGGAAAAATTACTTTAGATAATACCCCAGAGCTACTTCCGCCACTTAAAAAGGCAAATGTTGTGGATTCAGGTGGAATGGGTCTTTTAATAATTTTAGAGGGTATGAGAGATGCTTTACTAAATGATTTCAAAGTAACAAAGAAACTAACACATAGTGTTTCTGAGGATTATGTTGCTGCAAGAGATACTCACCAAGAGATTACTTTTGGATTTTGTACTGAATTTATGATTTATGCAGAGCCTAATAATCAAAAAT
>JAAZDF010000145.1 GCA_012512905.1 Clostridium sp. | reverse complement strand
TTAACTGGGAACTCTAAATTTAAAGTGTCCGTTTTATTGACATAGTACCAATGTGTATATTTTCGATGAAATATTAAAAGAAAAATATAATAATAGAGAATAGATATCAATTTTTTAACGTTATACTTTTTCATAAAATAACTTAATGTTCTGGAATTAACAGTTAATACTTACTCTTAAAATAATATTTGCTTATAAAGCTCCTATATATTATAATTAAAGTTGATAATTTATATAAATGCATTGAAAAAGAAAGTAGCTATAAAGACATACACAGGAAGTTAAAGCCTAGACTGAGAGCTTTAAATCTGGACCTATAGTGAAGTTCCCTTTAGAGCAGTAGATATGAACTAATAGTAGTATTTGCCGGTTAGAACCGTTATATTTGATCTTGAGTGGGCTATTTATAGCCAATCTGGGTGGTAACGCGGATATATCCGTCCCTTTATTGTTAAGGGGCGGTTTTTTTATGCAAATAAATAATCTTGGAGGAACAGATGAAAGATAGAGTTGAAGAAATTAAAAAAGAATTTAGAGAAAAAATAGATCTTGTTAAAAACGAAGAAGAGATTGAAAAACTAAGAGTAAACTACCTTGGAAAAAAAGGAGAATTTACAAAAGTTCTTAGAAATATGGGTAAAGTAGACCCTAAGGAAAGGCCCATTATAGGAAAACTTGTCAACGAAGCAAAAGTAGAAATAGAAGATGCCATAGAAGGTTTTAAAGAGAAACTTAAAAATAAAAAAAGAGAAGAAAGTCTTAAAAATGAAGTAATAGATATAACCCTTCCAGGAGAAAAACCAAAGCTGGGAGCTAAAAATCCACTTACAATAACTCTGGAAAAAATAGAAGATATATTTTTAGAGATGGGTTTTACTATAGAAGAAGGCCCAGAAGTTGAGCTTGACTATTATAACTTTGAAGCCCTTAATATACCAAAAGGACATCCAGCAAGGGGAGAGCAGGATACATTTTACATAAGCGATGAAGTTGTTCTTAGAACCCAAACATCACCAGTACAAATAAGAACAATGGAAAATCAGACTCCTCCAATAAAAATGATATCACCTGGACGAGTTTATAGGTCAGATGAAGTAGATGCTACCCATAGTCCTATATTTTACCAGGTAGAAGGCCTTGTTATAGACAAAGGTATAACTTTTGGAGACCTTAAAGGAACCCTTGAAGAGCTTGTTAAAAGGCTTTACGGAGAAGATACCAAAACTAAATTTAGGCCCCACCACTTTGCTTTTACTGAGCCATCAGCAGAGCTAGACGGAACCTGCTTTGTTTGTCATGGTGAGGGATGCAGCGTATGTAAAGGTGAAGGATTCATGGAGCTCCTTGGATGCGGCATGGTTCACCCAGATGTACTAAGGCGGGGCGGAATAGACCCAGATGTTTACTCAGGTTTCGCTTTTGGATTTGGCCTAGACAGGATGGCTATGCAAAAGTTTGGAATAGAGGACATAAGGCTACTCTACGAAGGCGACATTAGATTTTTAAATCAATTTAAATAGGAGGAGAACATATGAAATTACCTATAGTATGGTTAAATGATTATATAAATAAAGATTTTGATATAGATGAACTTGAAAACTCTTTTACCTTATCAGGAACAAAGGTTGAGGAGATAATTAAGCCTTACGATAAAATAAAGAAGGTTTATACTGGGAAAATAAGAGAAATTAAAGCTCACAAAGATGCAGATAAACTTGTTATTTGTGACGTAGATATGGGAGATCTTGGAGACCTTCAAATAGTTACAGCGGCAACCAACATGAAAGAAGGGGACATTGTCCCAGTAGCCATGCATAAAGCAAGGCTTTTTGATGGCTACCAGATTAAAAAAGGAAAACTAAGGGGAGAAGTATCAGAAGGAATGTTTTGCTCTCTTGAAGAGCTTGGCCTTGAGGAAGAAGACCAAAGCGAAGGAATTCTTATATTAGA
>JAAZDF010000144.1 GCA_012512905.1 Clostridium sp. | reverse complement strand
TTAGCATCAATAATTGGATATTTAGTTCAGGCTCAATTTAACATTCAGGTAGTTATGGTTTATTATATATTTTTTGCGTTTTTAGGGATTATATCATCTAAAGATGGATTAAAGGAAACTATATAAAAAAATATTTACTCATTTTAAAGGTTTATAAATATTTTAATATAACTTATCTTATTGATTATAATAATGGAGGAATCTATAATGAAAAAAAGAATAGTTTGTTTTGGAGATTCGAATACTTGGGGACTTGATTCAGTAGAGAAAAGAAGATTTGATGAGGATACAAGATGGACGAAAATTGTTGAGAAAAATTTAAACATAAAGATGAATGTTGAAATAATAGAGGAAGGCCTTAACGGTAGGACCAGTGTACTTAATGATCCATTAAAAGAAGGTTTAAATGGAATTGAATATATTTATCCATCTATTTTGACAAATTCGCCTATAGATATACTTGTAATAATGCTTGGAACAAACGATTCTAAGGAGAGATATAGCATGACTTCATATGATATTGCATCCGGAATTATAAGACTTGCAAATAAAGCAAAAGATACCCTTAATTCGTTAATAGAAAGAGATAAAACTAAAGCTAAGATACTTATAATAGCTCCAGCAAGAATAAAATCCTCTTACAAACATGTTGATTCTATAAATTCTTTTGGAGGAAATGCAGATAAAAAAACAAAGGACTTACCAGAGATTTTAGAAAAACTATCAAAAGAAAACAATTTTTATTTTTTAAATGCTGATGAAAAAGTTAAGGTAGGAGATAATGATTATGTGCATTTAGATCAAAAGGGTCATAAAGATATGAGTGAGTTAGTAACTAATAAAATCTTGGAATTATTAAAGTAAAAATTAACAGTTTTAAAATTTAAATATAAAAAAGACTTCGATTTAGGTTAAATCGAAGTCTTTTTTTTAATAAAATTTTATATCTGCTTCTCTTTTTAAGAGAATTAAAATATAGACATAAATAATGTTTTTTATATTTTTTAAATCAATATTAAAATCATTTTTAAATTTTTGAAGCCTATAGTTTAAAGTATTCCTATGAATAAAAAGTTTTTCTGATGCCTTCTGTAAATTCATATCATTCTCTACTAATGTAATTATAGTTAAAATCAAATCTTTATCTAAATTATTTAGAATATACTCATTTTCTTTTATATTAAGAATCTTTATTTTAGACTTACTGTTTAAACTATCAAGCAAATAAAGTAGCCTAAAGTTATCTTCTTTTAATATATATGTGTTTTTAAGATAAATCTTTGATATGTTAATTAGCTTATTTAAATTATTATAAGCGCAGTTAACATCCTTATAACTTATATCATTATGTGAATAGGCTATATATGGTTCCTCTAGGGAGTTTTCAACTATAGCAGAATAAATACTTAATACTTCGCTATCAATATCTTCTTTCATATTTTTATAAAAGACTATGTTATCATCAAAATATTCAACTAAGGCATTGTCCCCATAAATTTCATGGAGTAAATTTAAATTGTACTTTGTGTTTTTAGAAGAAATAATGATAAGAGTTCCAGATTTCATATCCTTCTTTAATTTTTCTAAACTATTTTTATGGATTTTTTTATTTAATAATAAATTTTTAAAGGGACTATTATCTATATTGTTTTTAAAGTATTCTTCAATAGTTTTTGAAATAAAGTATTTATATATTGAAGCTTCCTTTGGACTCAGAGAAATAAAAGATACTTCGAAGTATTCATTATTAACATCGAGTCTTGATTTTTCACCCATTCCATTTCCAAATAACAAAGTTTTATTTAGGAAAATAGAAAAGTCTAAATTGTTATCCTCCTTAATATTATTAAATGTTTTTATAAGTTCATCCATCCATAAAATCTCCTTGATTAATCAAAAGTTATTGACTCTTCAGTTTCCTTATCAAATATATGTATTTTATCAGAATCTAATGCAAGAGTAATCTCATCGTTACTAGATATATCGGCTGTGCCATTAACTTTAACAACAAATTCTACTCCAGACTTAATTAGATAAATAATTGTTTCAGCACCCATGTACTCTACAGTTTTAACTTTAGCTTTAAAGACAGATTCTTTATGAGCTTCTATAAAAAGTTCATGATTATCAATATCTTCAGGTCTTATTCCGAAAACAACTTCTTTGTTTAGATAACCTTTATCTTCTAATGCCTTTCCTCTTTTATCACTTAATCTAATTGTATCGCCATTAAATAAAACAAGATATTTATCATTTTCTTTTGATATCGTAGCATTAAAGAAATTCATTTGTGGGGATCCAATGAATCCAGCTACAAACATATTAACAGGGTGAGCATAAATTACTTGTGGTGTATCTACTTGTTGCACTACTCCCTCATGCATTACTACGATCCTTGTACCCATTGTCATAGCTTCAGTTTGATCGTGAGTAACGTAAACGAAAGTTGTTTGAAGTCTTTCATGAAGTAGAGAAATTTCAGTTCTCATTTGAACTCTAAGTTTAGCGTCTAGATTGGATAGTGGTTCATCCATTAGGAATACTTTAGGCTTTCTAACTATTGCTCTTCCAAGAGCAACTCTTTGCCTTTGTCCTCCTGATAAAGCTTTAGGTTTTCTTTTTAGTAGATCTTCAATATCTAGAATTCTAGCAGCTTCATTTACAGATGCTTCTATTTCTTCTTTAGGTAGTTTTCTAAGTTTTAATCCAAAAGCCATATTATCATAAACTGTCATATGAGGATAAAGAGCATAGTTTTGGAAAACCATTGCAATGTCTCTGTCTTTTGGTGGAATGTCGTTTACAACCTTGCCATCAATTTTCAGAGTACCACTTGTTATTTCCTCAAGGCCAGCAATCATTCTAAGTGTAGTTGATTTACCACAGCCTGATGGACCAACGAAAACGATAAATTCTTTATCTTCTATTTCTAAATCAAAATCTTTAACTGCAAGAACATCTCCTGGGTAAACCTTGTAAAGTTTTTCTAATGATAAATTTGACATAATTATCTCCTCTTTCCTTTAATTGTATTGGCTTAAGTTTATGGTATATATAGCTTTATATCAATTGGCAAACTATACAAAATAAGAGGGTATATTTTAAGCGGTATTTTAAAGCTCTATTTCATACCTTTCTAAAACTTCTCCTTTTATTACTTTTGAGCATACAAGTTTTCCAGAAACTTTAGTTATGGTATTTTTAGAAGCTTTATTTTCTCTGTTAATTATTATAACTGCTTTTGTTACGCCATTTATTCTAAGCTTATTTAAAGCAAGTTTTATCATAATAAAGGCAAAATTCTTATCCCTTTCAAGAGGTCTTATTCCAAAATCAAGATGTGAAGATGAGTAAGGGTGTTTTTTATCTAGCTTGTATTTAATATCAATTGCTCCAAGTATATATCCATTGGGGGATACTAAAAAAAATAACTCAGACTTTTGGCTTTTATTTATTTTTTCTTTATATTCAAAAAAACCCAAATTTTTAGGATCAGAATTTAAAGGATATATTCTTTCTTTATTCCATTCATTTATATAATTTAAAAAATCATTTTCGTTAATATTATTTATATTTTTAAGTTCCATACAAATCACCTCTATAATTATAACAAATAATTTGTAATTAATGAAACAAACATATTATTAACTTTTATTTGTTGAATAAAGATAATTTCTTGCCGATTTGTTATAATGGTGTTAAATAAAGTTATGAGAGGAATAAATATGAAAAAGATAATTATGACAGGTGGGGGTACTGCGGGACATGTTAATCCTAATGTAGCTCTTATGCCTAAGCTAAAAGAAAATAATTTCGAAATAAAATATATTGGTTCTAAAAAGGGAATAGAAAAACAAATAATTGAAAATATAAATATACCTTATTATCCTATATCTTCAGGTAAACTTAGAAGGTATTTTGATTTTAAAAACTTTACAGATCCCTTTAGAGTAATGAAGGGATATTTTGAAGCCAGAAGGATACTTAAAAAAGAAAAACCAGATATTGTTTTTTCAAAAGGAGGATTCGTTTCTGTTCCAGTTGTAGCAGCTGCAAGTCATTTAAAGATACCGGTTCTTTCCCATGAGTCTGATTTGACACCAGGGCTCGCAAATAAAATTGCAGGTAGATTTTCTGATAATTTGTTAGTTACATTTCCAGAAACTCTTAATTATGTGGGAGAAAAAGGAATTCTTGTTGGAAGTCCTATAAGAGAAGAACTTTATCTTGGAGATAAGGAGGGTATTAGAAAAAAACTTTCCTTTGATTTCAAACCTGTACTTCTTGTAATGGGTGGTAGCATAGGTTCTGTTATAATTAATAAGTGCCTAAGAGAAAGTCTTGATAAGGTTCTTGAGACATTTAATGTAATACATTTGTGTGGAAAAGGAAATATAGATGAAAACATGAAAAAACTTGATGGTTATAAGCAGTTTGAATATGTTTCTGATGAAATGAAAGATATTTTAGCCATTTCAGATTTAATAATTTCAAGGTCAGGAGCTAATTCTATATTTGAATTTTTAGCCCTTAGAAAGCCTAATATACTTATACCTCTTGGTAAGGGGAGTAGAGGTGACCAGGTTTTAAATGCTTTAAGTTTTAAAGAAAGTGGATATTCTTTTGTTATTGCAGAGAATAATTTAGATAGAGAAACTTTAATAGCCAGTATTAATGATGTTTATGAGAACAGGGATGAGTATATATTTCAAATGGAAAAATCGGAAATCATAAAATCAAATGAAAAAATAATAAAGCTTATATTAGATAAAATTAAATGAATTTACTTGGATAAAATTAAAAGAGGAGGAAATAATTGAAAATAGAATTTTCCGGTGGTAGTGGTACTGTTACAGGTTCTAGTCATTTATTAAAAGTTAATGGTAAGAGTGTTCTTTTAGATTGTGGACTTTATCAGGGTAAAGATGAAAAAACAAGAGGAAATGACGTTTTTCCATTTATTCCATCAAAAATTGATTATATAGTGCTTTCTCATGCTCACATTGATCATAGTGGACGGATCCCTCTTCTTTATAAAAGAGGATTTAGAGGAGAAATATTTTTAACTCCACCAGCAAAAGATCTAGCAACTATTTTATTATTAGATTCTGCTCATATCCATGAGCAAGATGCTGAGTGGGAAAATAAAAAAAGAGAAAGAAAAAACTTAACTCCGGTGGAGCCTCTTTATGATTTAGAGGATGCAAAGGCGAGTATTAAATGTTTTAAAGAATTAGAATTTAATTTACCCTATGAAATATTTGACGGGTTTACTATTAATTTTAAAGAAGCGGGACACATGCTTGGAGCAGCTATAACCGAAATATTTATAAATGAGGAAGGCAAAGAATATAAATTAGTTTATTCTGGGGACCTAGGTAATAAAAATATACCTTTGATTAAGGATCCAGATAAAATTGATAAGGCAGATTTCTTGATTATAGAAACTACTTATGGAAACAGACTTCACCCTAATAGTTCTAAAGAACATGAAGAACTTTTAAGAATTATAAATGATACTTATAAAAGGGGAGGTAATACAATAATCCCTTCCTTTGCTGTAGGTAGAACACAGGAGCTTATTTATATCTTAAATGATTTTATGAAAGCAGGTAGGTTAGAAAAAGGTGTAAAGATATATGTAGATTCTCCTCTTGCATCTAAATCTACAGAGATATTTAAGAAAAACAGAAAATATTTTGATGAAGAAAGCCAAAACAAGATTAAAAGAGGAGAAAATGTTCTTGATTTTCCTAATCTTTATTTTACAGAATCTGTAGAGGATTCTATTATTTTAAATAATACTAAAAGAGGTGCAGTAATAATTAGTGCATCGGGCATGGCAACAGCAGGAAGGATAAGGCACCATCTAAAGCATAATCTTTGGAGAAAAGAAAGTAGTATAGTTTTTGTAGGTTACCAGGCAGAGGGATCTCTTGGTAGAATAATCCAAGAGGGTGCAAATCAAGTTACTTTATTTGGAGATGAAATAAAAATAAATGCAGAAGTTCATAGTTTTACAGGGCTTTCAGGCCATGCAGATAGGAATGGTTTATATGAATGGATAAAAAGTTTTAAAACCTATCCAAAAGAAATATTCTTAACACACGGTGAACCAGAGGCTAGGGAAGCGATGAGAAGTCTTTTAGTATCAGATGGATATGACGTTAAAGTTCCAAACCAAGGCTACATAGCAAGTATAAATGAAGATATAGATATTAAAAGCTTAACAACGGATTTCTATGAATATAGATCTCCAGTTGAAGTTGCAATAAAAAATCTTAGAAGAAAAGAAAAACTTATAAAGTATATTGAAAATATTAATTTTGACAATGAGTCTACAAATTCTATTATGATTCAGCTAGAGAATATATTGTTAGATAGATAACAATAACTAATTTGTAGAAATAGTTATTATCAATGGAAATAAATGAACAATTAATGTATAATATAATTGTGAAAGAAGAGATTATAAGATTTGTTATTACAAATAAACTTAAGATATTTAGCTATAGAGCTTATTTATCAAGGTCTATGGAATTAATAGTCTTAATTTGACCAGCTTATTTGCTTTTAAAGTTTGTATTAATAAATTATTACTAGTTTTTCACTAACTTACTTTGATGCTTATGCTATACTGTTATGTGAGTGTAATGCTCATTTATTAGTATAAAAATTCACGATAACTGTTTTGATTGTGGTTTAAACTGAGATCTTTAGATGGATTTCAAAGAAATATATAAAGAGAGGTACAGACATGAGAAAAATGAAAACAATGGATGGTAATACGGCTGCTGCGCATATTTCGTATGCATTTACGGATGTTGCTGCTATTTATCCTATTACTCCATCTTCAACTATGGCTGAAAGCGTAGATGAATGGTCTTCCAAAGGACTTAAAAATATTTTTGGGGAAACTGTAAAAGTTATGGAAATGCAATCCGAGGGTGGTGCTGCAGGAGCGGTTCACGGATCGCTACAAGGTGGAGCTTTAACTTCTACTTATACAGCGTCTCAAGGATTATTATTAATGCTACCAAATATGTATAAAATTTCAGGAGAATTACTTCCTGGCGTGTTTCATGTAAGTGCTAGAGCCCTAGCTGCTCATGCACTATCAATATTTGGAGATCATCAAGACGTTATGGCTACAAGACAATCAGGTTTTGCAATGCTGGCTGAGTCAAATGTTCAACAAGTTATGGATTTATCTGGAGTTGCACATTTAGCTTCTATTAAATCAAGAATTCCTTTTTTAAATTTCTTTGATGGATTTAGAACTTCATCTGAAATTCAAAAAATAGAGGTAATAGAATATGATGAGCTAAAAGAACTTATTGACATGGATGCAGTTAAAGAATTTAAAGCTAATGCTTTAAGCTCAGAAAATCCAGTAACTAGAGGAACAGCTCAAAATCCGGATATCTATTTCCAAGCAAGAGAATCTGCAAATAAATATTATGATGCAGTACCAGAAATAGTACAAGGATATATGGAAGAAATTACAAAATTAACTGGAAGAGAATATAACCTATTTAACTACTACGGACATGAAGAAGCTGAGGAAGTTATAATTGCTATGGGTTCTGTTTGTGACACAATAGAAGAAACAGTAGATTATTTAAATTCAAAAGGTAAAAAGGTTGGACTTGTTAATGTTCACTTATATAGACCTTTTTCAACTAATCATTTCTTAAATGCTGTACCAACATCTGTAAGGAAAATAGCGGTTTTAGATAGAACAAAAGAACCTGGATCAGCAGGAGAACCTTTATATCAAGACGTTAGAAATGCTTTTTATGAAGTAGACGAGCGTCCTCTTATAGTTGGTGGAAGATACGGTCTTGGATCTAAGGATGTTACGCCAGGACAAATACTTTCAGTATTTGAGAACTTGAAATATAAAGAAGTAAAGAATGGATTCACAATTGGTATTGAAGATGACGTTACATTTACAAGTCTTCCAAAACATGAAGAAATAGATACAACAGCTGAAGGAACAGTTCAGTGTCAATTCTGGGGTCTTGGATCTGATGGAACAGTTGGAGCTAATAAATCAGCAATTAAAATAATTGGTGATAAAACAGATATGTATGCACAGGGATATTTCTCATATGATTCTAAAAAATCAGGTGGAATTACTGTTTCTCATTTAAGATTTGGAAAAGAAAAAATAAGAAGTCCTTATTTAATTCAAAATCCAGATTTTGTTGCATGTCATAATCAATCATATGTATTTAAATATGATATGACAAAAGGTCTTAAAGAAAATGGAACATTCTTATTAAATACTCATTGGAATGATGAAGAATTAAATGAAATGCTTCCTGCTAAAATGAAAAATGATTTAGCTAAGAAAAATATTAAATTCTATACAATTGATGCACAAAAAATTGCATCTGAAATAGGACTAGGAACTAGAATTAATATGATAATGCAATCAGCATTCTTTAAACTTGCAAATATCGTACCAGTAGAAGATGCCTTATCTTATCTAAAAGAAGCAGTAGTAAGCTCATATGGTAAAAAAGGTGAAAAAATTGTTAATATGAATAACGAAGCTATAGATATAGGAGTTAAATCTTTAAATTCAGTAGAAATACCAGAAAACTGGAAAACAGAAACTGATAAAGATAAAGCAGAATTAAATGTACCTGATTTCATTAAAGATATATTAATTCCTATGAACGCTCAAGAAGGAGATGCATTACCTGTTTCTGCATTTGCAGGAAGAGAAGATGGAACCTTCCCTATGGGAACTTCACAATACGAAAAAAGAGGTATTGCTGTAAATGTTCCTCAGTGGGAAATTGATAACTGTATACAATGTAATCAATGTGCCTTTGTATGTCCGCATGCTGTAATAAGACCTTTCCTTCTAGATGAAGAAGAAGTTAAGAATGCACCAGAAGGATTTGAAACAAAGAAAGCTATGGGTGGAAAAGCATTTGATGGACTTGCGTATAAGATTCAAATTTCTCCTTTAGATTGTACTGGATGTGGAAATTGTGCTGATGTGTGTCCTGCTCCTAATAAAGCGCTTATTATGAAGCCTATAGAAACACAGTTAGAAAAAGAAGAGAAAAATTGGGAATATGCAATGTCTCTATCACACAAATTAAATCCAATGAAGAAAAACACACTAAAAGGAAGTCAATTCGAACAGCCACTACTTGAGTTCTCAGGAGCTTGTGCTGGATGTGGAGAGACTCCATACGCTAAACTTGTAACTCAATTATTCGGAGATAGAATGATGATTGCAAATGCAACAGGTTGTACATCAATTTGGGCAGCTTCAGCACCAGCAACATCATATACAACAAATCATTTAGGACAAGGTCCTGCTTGGGCAAACTCATTATTTGAAGATAATGCAGAGTTTGGTCTTGGAATATACCTTGGGCATAATGCTCAAAGAAATAAACTAGTTAAAGTAGCAAAAGCTTTACTTGAAAATAATAAAGCAAGTGAAGACTTAAAGGCTGCAACAAATAACTGGCTTGAAAACTTTGATAAGGGTGAAGGATCACTAGCTGCAACAGCTGCATTAATGCCACTACTTAAAGAAGCTTATGATGATGTTTCAGAAGCTAAAGATCTATACGATGATAGAAACTTCTTAGTTAAGAAGAGTCAATGGATATTTGGTGGAGACGGTTGGGCTTACGATATTGGATATGGTGGATTAGACCATGTTCTTGCAAGTGGAGAAGATATAAATGTACTGGTTATGGATACTGAAGTGTATTCAAACACTGGTGGACAATCTTCTAAAGCAACACCTGCTGCTGCAATAGCTAAATTTGCTTCATCTGGTAAGAGAACTAAGAAGAAAGATTTAGGTATGATGCTAATGAGTTACGGCTATGTTTATGTGGCTCAAATCGGTATGGGTGCTAATAAGAATCAAGCTCTTAAAGCAATTGCTGAAGCTGAGGCTTATGATGGACCATCACTTGTTATCGCTTATGCACCTTGTATAAACCAAGGATTAAAACTTGGAATGGGCTTTAGCCAAGAACAAACTAAGAGAGCTGTAGAATCAGGATATTGGAATCTATATAGATACAATCCTCTTCTAAGAGAAGAAGGTAAGAATCCATTTGTTCTAGATTCAAAAGATCCAACAAGAAGCTTTAGAGAATTCTTAGAAAGTGAAGTAAGATACTCAGCACTTCTAAAACAATTCCCAGAGCATGCAGAAGAATTATTTGCAAAAACAGAAAGAGATGCTAAAGAAAGATTAGATTCTTATAAGAGATTAGAGATGATGGATTTTTCTGAAGAACTTTAAAACAAAAAAGCTAAATATTTAGCTTAATATAGTAAAAAATAGGAAGATAGTTTAGATACTATTCTTCCTATTTTTTTATTGATTATAACTTGGTAATAATTTTATTTGTACTCATAAAGTACAAGCATTATTAAGGCATGTTTAACTGGTCTTAAAGTTAATACTAGTTATGTGTATATAATGAGAAGCTAGAGCTTAGGACTTATATTTAGTGGTATAGTGGCTACTAGGAGATGCTTTAACACAAAGTTATATTTTAAATTTTCACAAGAGTAACTTATTTTCAGGTTAATCTACTTTGTGAAAACTATCCACTTATTGGTCATAATTTCATATTTTATTTTTATCTCTAAAACTTTATTATTTATATGAGAATCGCAAATAAAAACATCCATAGGGTTACCTCCAAGATTTTCTCTGTATCTATTTTTTATTGATATTATATTTAAAACTATTTCTTCATTATTATCTTTTATAACTTTAAATCTTAAAGGATGAACTATACCCTTATAATCAAACCAAGCAATCATTTCTATAGATTTCGAATTAAATTTCATAGTCGTACTTCCTTATAATCTACTACTCATAATGAAATAGTCTTTTTTTATTTTATCTTCTTTATAATTTAATAAAGAAGCTCTTTTTATACTTGTATCACCAAATATATTTTTTATATTTTTTACTGAATTATCAAGAAAATATTCTTTGTTTTCTAAATCAAAAATAGATAACTGATAATTAATACTGTCACTTAAGTTACTAAAGGATATTCCCATTTGTCTTATAGGATTACCATCCCATAGTTCATCAAAAAGCTTTAAAATACAGTTAATAATTTCGTTAGATGATGATGTTTCATAATTTAAGCTTCTTTGCTTCCTAACAGTATTACGATTCATATCTTTAATTTTTACAGAAACAGTTCTAGTTTTTTTATTTGAATTTTGTAGTTTTAAAATAAGATTATCTGAAAGAGCTAAAAGTAATTTATATGCTTCATCCTTTGTGTAGACATCTTTAGGAAAAGTTTTAGAATGGCCCATACCTTTCATTTCAGTTTTTTCAACTTTGCTAAAGATTGACTTATCTATGCCTCTTGCATAGTTGGATATTATAAAGCCATGTTTATTAAATTTTTTATAGAGAAAATCTTCATCTGTATTTGCAAGATCTCCAATTGTATTTATATTAATATTTGTCAAAGCTTTGTTTGTACTTGGGCCAACCATGAAAAGTTTATTTATAGAAAGAGGCCACATTTTAACTTTAATTTCATCTTGAAAAAGTGTATGAACTCTATTAGGTTTTTTAAAATCAGAAGCCATTTTTGCTAAAAGTTTATTTGTCGAAACTCCAATATTAACTGTAAAACCAAGTTCTGTATAAATATGATTTTTTATCTTATTCGCAATTTCAATTGATTTATCTCTTGGCAAATCTCTCATATCCATGAAACACTCATCAATTGAATATCTTTCAACAAGAGGTGAGTATGTATTTAGTATGTTTAACATTGCATCACTAGATGCTATATAAACATTATACATAGGAGAATATATTTCAAGGCCTGGATATTTTGATTCTGCCTCATAGATTGTGTCTGCCGTTTTAATACCATATTTATTGCAAGCGATAGATTTTGCAAGGACAATCCCCTGTCTATTTTCTGGATTCCCAGCAATTATAGATGGTATATTTCTAATGTCTTTATCAGCACCTCTTTGTAAATTCCATACTGCATTCCAGGATAAAAAAGCTGAGTTTACATCTACATGAAATATAATTGTTTTCATTAAATCACCTTAAGTTTTACTTTAAAGAAATTATAACAGAACATATGTTCTTTGTAAAGCTACTTTTATTGAGAAAAGCATGATTATAGAGGGAAACTAGGGAATAAATTAATAAAATATGATGAATTGCAAAAAGTATATTAACATTTAACATAAAAAATGAATATTTGATTTATAGCAGGTATAATAGGTAGTATAGATAGTTAATGTGCGTAAATATAAGTATTAGATAGGAGGAAGTATATGAAAAAAGAAATAGAAAAAATGCTTAAAAAGGGTAAAAGGTTAGCTGGAGATATAGGGCCTATAGCTAAAGATGCATTTTCTGATATAAAAGACTCAACAAAAGATTTATATGAAAAAGGCAAAAAAAGCACACATGATTTTATTGAGAAAAGTGAAGACAAAAAAGATGAGGTAGTTGATTTAGTGAGAAAAAAGGAAAGTCAGTTAAGAAAAGATACATTAGATGCTGTTCAGCCTAAAAAGGAAAAAGATAATAAAAATAGAAATAAAGTTTTAGGAGCATTGGCATTTCTAACAGCTGCAGCTGCAGGTGGATATGTTTTGTATAATAAAAGAAAAGAAAAAAGAGAAGAAGATATAAGAAAGGCATCTTCTAAAATAAAAAACTGGTCCACACTTGATGAAATAACTCTTCAGGAAGAAGATAAAAAAGAAGCTCATTCTTTTAGGATAAATCCAGATGAGATGTATTTTGAAGGAAGCAATGTGTACATGGGAGACGGAGTGATTTTAAATATATCTAAAGAAGAAGATAAATTGGAGTTTGACGCATCTTATATAGATGAGCCCTTAGAGATGTATAGCTTTGCAGAGCAAATAAAAGATAAGGGCGATGAGCTAAGAGAAAAAGGAAAAATTACTCTTGAAAAATTTAAACTTCAGTCAAAACTTGGAAAAATGGAAGCAGAGGATAAGGCTCATGAGCTTTTTGAAAAAGCAAAAGAAACTGAAGAAGATTTAAAAAGTGATTTTAAAGAAGAGTCTGATGACTTATCTAAAAAATTTAGCGAGTTAAAAGATAAAATTAAGGGTGAAGCAACTGAATTGAAAGATGAAATAGAAGATGATATAGCAGATACAAAAGAAAATGTAGAATCAGAACTTAAGAGTAATGAAATGGCTAAAAAGGATTCCTCTAGTAAATTTGATGACTTTAAAGATAAAATGGAACTAAAGAAAGAAAAGCTAGAGTCTGATGTAGAAAAAGCTAAAGTAGATGCAAAGATTAAGGCTAAAGAACTTGAAATAAAAGGGAAATCTAAAGTTGATGAATTAAAAGTTCAGAAAGAGCTTGGAAAAATGGAAGCTAAGGAAAAATCAGATGAGTTAGAAAGAAAGGCTAAAGATGTATCTGATGATTTAAAAGCTGAAATGGAAAAATTTGGAGTAGAAACTGAAAAAGAACTAAAAAAAGCAAAAAGAAAATTAGATTCTAAGTTTAAAAGTAATAATATGGATGTAGATCCTGATGAACCTGTAGTTCCAGAACCAGGTCCAGAGGAAGTACCAGAACTTGAAGAAGAAGATACAGTAGATAGGTTTAAAGATAAAAAAACAGAAGTGGAAGAAGATTTTGAAAGTTCAAAAGAAGATTTAAAATCAGAATCAACTAATACTTTAGATAATGCAAAAGCATTCTTAGCTGATAAAGCTGAAGATATCACTGAAACGATTAAATCGAAATTTTCAGATGATGATATGTACGAAGAGAAAGAATTAATAGAATACAATGTAACAATACATAATTCAGGAAATGAGGACTATAAGTTCCATCCAGTACAAATACAGCTGTATGATATTAAAAAAGGAAAATCTTGCCTTAGACCTTTACATGAAGAAGGTTCAATGCTTGTGAGAACAACAATAAAACCTTTT
>JAAZDF010000143.1 GCA_012512905.1 Clostridium sp. | reverse complement strand
CTTCCAATTTCTGTAAAAATAAGTATATGATCGCATTCAGAAAGTTCGTTAATACCATTAACTATTCTCTCCGCACTCGTTCCAAGGCTACCATCATCGGTCCCTCCGCAAGATACTATTGGAACCGAGTCACTCGTCATCTCGACTATTAAATCTTTTATCCCATCAGTAATCTTTATACTATGTGAAACCAATAATAAACCTATCATAAATTTCTCTCCTTAATAATTATGCGATTTTTTATAAAAGTTTAAATGTTGCTAATATATTTATAATGGCCCTGTGCCCGAAGGCACAGAAACCATATCTAGATTAAATTAATCTCTTAATTCCCAGTCTAGTGATCTTTCAACAGCTTTTTGCCATCCCTTGTATAGACGATCTCTTTCTTCGTCATCCATACTTGGAACGTATTGTGCATCTACTGCCCATTTTTCTTTAACTTCATCTTCACTCTTCCAGAATCCAACAGCTAAACCTGCTAATAAAGCAGCTCCTAGTGCTGTAGTTTCAACCGTTACTGGTCTTTGTACAGTTCTATCTAGAATGTCAGCTTGGAATTGCATTAAGAAGTTATTTGCTGAAGCTCCTCCGTCAACCTTTAGGTCTTGAAGTTCTATTCCAGCGTCTTTTTCCATAGCAACTAAAACGTCTTTAGATTGATAAGCTATTGATTCTAAAGCAGCTCTAATTATATGATATCTATTTACTCCTCTAGTTAATCCTGACATTGATCCTCTAGCATATTGATCCCAGTGAGGTGCTCCTAATCCAACAAATGCTGGTACTAGATATGCTCCACCGTTATCTTTAACTTTAGTTGCAAAATATTCTGTATCTTTTGCATCATATATTAATTTAAGTTCATCTCTAAGCCATTGAACAACTGCTCCACCAACGAATACTGATCCTTCAAAAGCATATTGAATTTCATCTTTAGAAGTAGCAGCCATTGTAGTTACAAGTCCATTTTCAGAAAGTTTCATTTCTGTACCTATATTAACAAGTAAGAAGTTTCCTGTTCCATAAGTATTTTTAGCTTCTCCTGGTTCAAAACAAGTTTGTCCGTATAGTGCAGACTGTTGGTCTCCAGCTATTCCAGCTATAGGTATCATAACTCCACCTATGTTTGTTTCTCCAAATACTCCTGAAGATTTTTTAACTTCTGGAAGCATTGATCTAGGAATATTTAAATCATCTAATAATTTCTCATCCCATTTTAAATCTTTAATATTATAAACCATTGTTCTGGATGCATTTGTGTAGTCTGTAGCGTGAACTTTACCACCTGTTAATTTCCAAAGTAACCATGTATCTACGTTTCCAAATAATAAGTCTCCAGCTTCTGCTCTTTCTCTAGCGCCTTCAACATTGTCTAATATCCATTTGATCTTAGTTCCTGAGAAGTAAGCGTCAATTTGTAGTCCAGTGTTTTCTCTTACGTAATCACTTAGACCTCTTTCTATCATATCATCACTCATGTTAGATGTTCTTCTACATTGCCAAACTATAGCATTGTATACTGGCTCTCCAGTATTTTTGTCCCATACAACTGTAGTTTCTCTTTGGTTTGTAATACCGATTGCAGCAACTTCTTCAGGTTTAATTCCTGATTTAGCCATTACTTCGTTCATTACTCCATATTGTGTAGACCAAATTTCGTTTGGATCGTGCTCTACCCAACCTGGTTTTGGATAAATTTGTGTAAATTCATTTTGTGACACAGCCACCATATTTTGATCTTGGTCAAAAACAATAGCTCTGGAACTCGTAGTTCCTTGGTCAAGTGCAATAATATACTTTTTCATTTTCTACCCCCTACGTTATTTTTATTATATATATAAAAAAGCTGCAAACTATAATAAGTTTGTAGCTTTTCTCTATCTCTCTACTACAACTTCTCCAAATTTTTATTTGTTGAAATTTTCATTTATATATATTTAAACAATCAAACCCTCCAAATACACAGAATTTCTTTGCTCGTTATTTTTTAGTCGTCCTTTTCTCTACTAAATCTAGTTTAACACTATTTAATACTTTTGTCTACCAATAAAACTGTTGTAACGTTAACAATTTATAAATACTTTAGTTATTCGTCCTAAAATTATGGATATGTGAATTTTACTTAAAAAAATATACTTATAAATAGAAAATCCCTAGATAATTTTGCTATTTATAAGCACCTTTTTTTTAATATTCTAACATTTTGTAATTGGAATAAGATAAATCATCTTTAGTTGTAATTTTTATGTTGTCGTATGATCCATCAAATATATATACTTTCCCATAATATTTTTCATAAAGCTCTGTATCATCCAGAACTTTAAAACCTTCATTATGCCTTTTATTATGACAATCTAAAATCTCATCGAGATAAAAAGCTTGTGGCGTTTGAACCATTTTTATTTTGTTTCTATCTATACTTTTACTTGAAAATCCTTTTTCATCAATAAGTTTTAGTGAATCTTTTGAAGTTACTCCTGGAGCCGACGCTTTATAGTTTTTGGTAAACTTAATACTTTTATTTATTATTTCTTCACTAACAAAAGGTCTTACTCCATCGTGAATTAATACAATATCGCTATCATATATTTTTTTAATTTCTTTTAACCCATTTCTAACAGAGTCATGCCTTTCTTTTCCACCAAAAACTATATGTATTTTTTTATTAAATTTATAAGCTTTTAAAAAATCCTTATACTCTT